>JAYSPO010000946.1:0-5447 GCA_043722015.1 Candidatus Kuenenia sp.
ATGGGCGATCATAACGTTTGGGTTGTTCTGAAACACATCAACGCCGTGGATATTGTCTCGAAGCAAGATGCCTGATTGCTCATGGACGTGGTCCTTTACCGCTTTGCCGAAACCCGATGTTGGCAAGTCAATACCCGAGTCAATGCCGAGACGTGCCCCGACGGAAGCCACTGCGCACGCCGACTTTAGTTTTCGTGCAAACGACCTAGCTTCCTCTTCCGAATCAAAAGACACGGCGTTCATCACAAGCCATTCGCTCTCGCAGATATCCACGTCGGGCAACTGGGGAGAAAGGACAACATTGCGTGAAGCGATCTCCAATCGGTATTCCTTTGCCTTAATGTTGAGCTTCTTCTGAAGGCGAAACCGAAAGCGAACGCGAAAATCCTCTGTGTTGTTCACCATCTTCTCCCCCATTTGCGAGCGCCTTGTCGCTCGCTTCGGTCGCCGACGAACGTTCTAAAATCACCGAGGTTGCGAGGGATTGGGCCACCATTGGCAAACGTCCTTACTCGCAAATTCGGTGCATTGTACGCCCGGCACGGGCGTGAACTTGTGGCGTGAAAGTCCCATGTACGAAAACGGGAATTGATTTCGAGGCAGTATGTCAAATGTTTACTTCTGAGTGAAGTACGAGGCAAGAGCAACTGCGGAAGATCGATCAACCATGGGAAGGTCGCACGGATACTGTGTCCGAGGGCAATGGATTCGGTGACCGCTGCTCATATGAGCGGTAGTCGCGACTACCGATTTGGGGTCAAATAAGCCGTTTCGGATCAATCTGCCATCATGCGAGACATGCATTTGAGGCGGCAAAACACTGGGAAAGCGGCAAAAGACGGAAAATACTTGTCAATTAGATCATGCGTTGAACTTTTCGGCTTCGTCGGTTTCGGTATCCGTTCAGCCATGTCACGCTATGGCCTGACCGTGGGGAGTGTATACACACGATGCTGTGTTGTCACGGTTCAACAGGGATTGCGTTGGGACCATAGACTGTCAAGCAGTGACCTCCAACAACCAGGCGGAGATTACGTCAGCAGCGTACTCGCGTCCGTTGGCGCGAAAGCGAATCCTGCCTGACTCGCATCAGTTGCTTGCAGTGCCTGCAAGAAAAACATCTGAGGAAGGCTACTACAAGATGTTCCAGGAGTGCCGCAGTTCTGTGAATGTCCGGTGACCGTGAAATCCGTGAGACTTTCTTCTGGCTGGTTCTGCCTGTCTCGTGAAATCGTCTCCAGAGTTGGTCACCGTTCAGCGGCAGGAGCGGACGGTCGATCGGGACTGATTCGACGTGCAAAGTGGCTCCTGAATGAGGTCAGTGGAGGCTTGAAATTGGTTCCAAACCGGCCATTTGAGCGGGTGTGGCCACACCCGCAACCATGTGTTTTCATGCTTTCCCTGAACTATTTCAGAACGTAGAAACCATATAAAACACTGGAAACGTTGAAAACTCTGTTCGTTTGTGTCGTACGATGTGACCGGAGCAGCGAACGGCTGGACGGAAAGTCGCTCCGGGCGGCCTCACCGGAGCGGGATCTGGCAACAAGCCGCAGTGTCCTGTCTGTCGGATCGAAGCTTCGATCGGTCGTACAAATCTGACTCAGGACACGCCCTCCTGAGTCATTTCGACTGAAACCGTTGCACGCCGCGATCGCGATCACCCTCGTAGCTTTCTCAATGGGCGTTTGTCGTCATATCGATGCGCATTCTGACGGTCGGTCGAGCCGTCACAAATCAAGTGTTAGCCGCTCATTCAGGTGGCATCATTGCGCGGACCGAAACACGTAGTGAAAAGCAGGGAAGTCTCCTATGCTTACCGGATTGGAAACTCGGCAAATTCTGGACACAATTGACACATCGACCATCATCGGTCTGCGAGATCGAGGATTGATTAGCCTCAGAGTCTACAGTTTCGCTCGCGTGTCGGCGACAATCGGCATGACTGTCGCCGGTTGCAATCCTCAGGGCTGGCGGATGTGGTTCCGTCTCGGGGAAAACGGTGGCAATCAAATAATGTGCCAGTCCCTTACAATGCGGCAGACTACACTGACAAGAAAGTTGAGTCGGCAGTCATCGCGTTCGAAATGAAGAGTCAGTTGTTCTGCAGCGTCTCACGAGAGAAGATACCCACTGCACGTAGCATGCACCGAATTGATGTCCTGCGGATGATCAAAAGCCGCGCCGCTCGACCAGGAATCACAACTCGCGTATGCTGCCATACGTTTCGTGCCACGGGAATCATGTCCAATCTGGCTGGGAGGCGGCTCATTCGAACACGCCCAACGAATCGCTTGCCACGAGTCGGCACGCACAACCAAACTGTACGACCGTACGAGCGATACGGTCAGCCTGGATGAGATAGAAACGACCATCATCAGACAAAATCAAGTGGACAGCAGAAAAAACAACGCAATGTCCCACTGCCGAGCGGTTCAGTTTAGTCGAACAACAATGCTGTAGACTCGTCATTTCTCGGCATCTCTCAGTTGGCGCGTGACCGTAGACTGATTTCAAATCTTGACCTGTCTCACTTGAGCCACGTATGTTTGACCAGATTTTTTCCATTCCACTTCTTCGTCGTGCCTCAATGATTCATCGCAATTCGCTGCGATTCAGTTCATTGACTGACGATGAATTGCGGGCACGACTTCACTCCGTATCTTCAGACGTCTGTCTGGGCGTTTCCGAAAGGAAAACTGTCGATGAGTGTTTTGCGATGGTCGTCGATGCTTCGTCGCGAGTTCTTCAAAAGCGTCACTTCCCTGTTCAGATTGCGGGGGGATTAGCGCTGCTGAAGCAGGGCGTGATTGAGATGCAGACGGGTGAGGGCAAAACGATAACAGCCATACTGCCGGTCGTGTTGCGAGCCTTCAGGCGTCGAGGCTGTCATGTTGTGACGTCCAACGACTATCTGGCTCAACGCGATGCGGATGAACTTCGTCCGTTGTATGAATTCTGTGGACTGTCGGTTGGCTGCATCATCCCGGAGCTAGATAGTGAATCTCGGCGAAATGCCTATAACTGTGACATTACGTACGGAACAGGCAGTGAATTCGGTTTCGATTTTCTACGCGACAGAATGACACTCGGACCCGGCGTCTCCGAACATGATGCTGTTCGATCAAGCGAAGTCATACAGCGATCTCACTATTTCGCACTGATTGATGAAGCGGACAGCGTGCTGATCGACGATGCTCGCACTCCGCTGATTATCGGAGCGGAAGGTATCGTCGACGATCGTTTGCACGAGATTCTGGGGTGGGCGAGTCGGGTTTCGATACGACTTCAAGCGGATATCGATTTCTCCTTTGAGGAACGCACTAAACACGCATGGCTGACGAAAGACGGTGAGCGTTCGATCGCTTTGGCGGAGAAACCAACGTGCCTGGACGGCATCGCGACGGATACATTGCTTGAACGCATTGAGAACGCATTGACGGCTCGGCTGGCGTATCTTCGAAATCGAGACTATGTCATTGAAGACGGAGAAGTTGTCATTGTGAGCGAATCCAGCGGACGTTCGATGACGGGACGCAAGTGGCAGCGAGGTCTTCACCAAGCCGTTGAAGCCAAAGAAGGCGTTGAAGTCACGGGAGAATCTGGTGTTGCGTCTCGCATCACGATTCAAGCCTATTTCCGCAAATACCAAATGCTGGCTGGCATGACTGGAACGGCGGCTTCGGCTCGAAATGAGTTTCGTTCATTCTTTCGCATCAAGGTCGTGCCGATTCCTACCAACAGACCATGCAAACGACAGAATCTGGGCGTGCGAGTGTTTCTGGATCGTGACAGTAAGCTCGACGCTATTGTTGAAACTTCAACACGCATCGCTGCATTAGGGCGTTCAGTGTTGATCGGTGTGCCGACCGTCGAAGAATCTTTTACCCTCGACAAGAAATTCAGTGACGCAGGAATAAGCTGCCCAGTATTGAACGCAGTCAATCATGCAATGGAAGCGGAGATCATCAGGGACGCTGGAACGTCGGGCAAAATTACGATCTCAACCAACATGGCGGGCCGTGGCACCGATATTTTGCTCGAAGAAGCAACACGACTTGCCGGTGGACTTCACGTGATTCTCACCGAGCTTCACACATCTGTGCGTTTTGACCGTCAATTGATTGGGCGTGCCGCACGGCAGGGAGATCCCGGCAGCTTTGAATTTCTCGTCTCGCTGGATGATTCGCTTCTGGTGAGCTTTGCCCCAGGAATCCAACGACGGCTTCAGAAGCGATTCTTCCTGAGCAAGAACGGAGAAACCTCTCCACGACTTATCCGGCATTTTCGAAACACGCAGCGTAAAGTGGAAAAACGATTTCGAAAAGAACGCAAGGATGCCTTTAAGCGTGAAGAAAAGCTGAGTCAGTCTGTTGGGCGTACTGGCCTTGATCCGTATCTGGAATTGCTTGACTGATACTCCGCGCTGCCATGAGTGCGAGAATTTGGTAAGCGACATGTGTCAGACACCGGTAGCAAATTAGCATCAATGCGCTCATAAACGCACTCCTAAAACCAAAGGTGTCGCTGGATGAATTCAACGACGTCACCGAACAGGCACCAACCCAGCGGCTCTTTGCCGCAGTGGATTTTCGAATGCACTTCTGAACCAAATTGTTTGGGGCCAATTGACGCCAGATCGGGGATCTGAGCGAACGATCGAATCACCAGCCCTTCCTTTTCCGATGTGTCCACAATGGTGGCTGTGGATGTCAAGCAGGCTGAGTGCGTGCGACTGACATCAGTTGCCATCACAAATTCTACGTCGGCCTGATTCTCCGTATCCTGCATGATTTGTGCGACGTATCGGCTGCGATGTTCAGGAATCCGCAGTTCCAAATGCCATTCACCATCAGGGTTGAAGATCTCAATCAATCGCTCACCGCGTGTCACAGGGCGATCCTGAAACGAATGCCGCAGATCAAACGTGGCAATCACGCCCTTGCGAGGTGACTTAACAAGCAATGACTCCACCCGCGATGACAAAACGGCGGCTTGCTCTTCGGCGCCCAACAATTCAATTTTCGTCCCAGTCAGTTCGCCCTGAATCTTAACCGCGTCTTCCTTCGTACCGGACCTCCCAGCAACTTCCAGTTGAGTCCCATACGAACGCACCAGCTTTTGCAGTTCGGCGACTTTGGATTTGACCGCGACGAATTCCTGCTGAAGGTCGTCGTTCCGAAGGCGCAACAACGGCTGTCCCAGAGAAACACTGTCATTGTGTTCGACAAACAACTCAACGACTTGACCTTCCCACGGAGCATAGATCGTCGCATGTTCGTTTGGCATCAACTCGCCGTCACAAGACACTCTGTACTCCCATGGCAAAACAAAACACGCACCAGCAAAGATCGTCAAAGCCGATATCACAGCAGCCCCAATCGCCAATCGTCGACCGCGAAACCAGTTGAATGTCCTCCCAATCGCCAGCAGCGGCCGCCTGAAAA
>JAYSPO010000947.1:0-2031 GCA_043722015.1 Candidatus Kuenenia sp.
TGAAGCCGGGTTGGCTCTGTCGCTGATCCTGACGCTGTACCAACGCCGGAAGTCGCTGGATGTCTTCTTGTGGGGGAACCTCGGTGAAGACGATCTGCCGGTGCTGTCGGGCAGCTCGTCACCGACTCAGCCGACTGCGAAAGTGGTCGATCCGAATGCCGATTTCCCGCATCTGACTCCGGCCGGTCGGGCACCGAAGACGCCGGTGACGAAGACCTGAACGAATTGTGAATGAAGTCAGTGCGGCCCCAGATCAAAAGGTGAAGTTCAACATGGCAAAGGCTCAAGGAGACAAGCCGAAAGAGACTTGGGCCGGAGCATTTAAGGCCATCGGGGTACGAGCACTCAGCACGGGGAAGTTCTGGCAGTTCTGTTTTCTGGTGATTTGCTTGGCCGTAGGGCTGCGAATCAATTCTGGTGATTGGGTCAAGGTTGCTGAACTCTTCCTGAAGAGTCATGTCTATGCTGGACTGGGATGGTCGTTGTGGGCCATCACAATCGTCATAGCCATTGTGATCCATCGCACTCAACAGGGTGTTTACCAGCGGGAGATTGACCGGCTTTCAACGGAACGTAACGATCTCCAACAGCAACTTTTGGGAACGAAAACTCAGATTCAACACAGCAAGCACAAGCCAAAAACATGATTCACTTTGCACTACCTTTATTTGTTGTCGCTACCGTGTGGTTCGGTGCCAGCGTTTACTATCAACGGGCCGTTCGCCCGTTGGTGATTGCGTCAGTGCAATTCAAGCTGTTTTCTTTGCGCGACAAGCTTCGAACGAAAATGATTGCGGGAAACATTGACGGTGATTCATTTGCTTTCGGCTACTTAGAGAGTCTGCTGAATAAACTCGTTCATGCCTGTTCGTGGTTTGGCATTGGATCGTTAATTGAAACGATGGTCGTCAACCCACAACGAGATCGGCATCCCGATATTGTCCGATTTGACAACGAGGCGACAGCCGAATTGAAGCGTCTCGAAGAGGAGGCGATTTTCGCAATCTGGCCTGCGATGATTGCTAACTCACCTGGATGGATGGTGACGTTGATTGCACTCCATCCACTGGCGATTTTGATTCGCTGGATGCGTGGCCGGTCTGAGCGGCGGTCGGAGATGTCTCATGATGGTATATCGACCATTGATATTTTAGTGCTGCCGAGAAATCGAAAAATCGTTCGGCCGCAACAACGAGCAGTGTGGCATACCGATCTGTCCAAGCTCTCCCCCATTCGCTGTTAAAAGGAGTTGGCAGACAAAATGTTCGACTGGTTCCAACCGAATGACGTTCTGTGGGTGATCCCGGCCGCGCCGTTGGTGGCGTGTTTGTGGATCGTGCTCGTGGGACATGTGGTTCGTCGGCAGTATGCTCACCGGCCCGTGGTGCTGGCGTTGGCGGTGTCGCTCGCGGCGGCAATCTGTCTGTTGATTCATGTCGTGCCGAGCGGGTTCGGTCACGCGGGTGAACATGGTGAACACGGATCGCCTTCGCACGCGATCATCAAGCACATCTATCAGTGGATTAGTGTTGGGCAACTCGATGTGTCCGTGACGTTGCGGGCCGATGCCATGACGGCGCTGATGCTCGTCATGGTGACATCGGTCAGTCTGCTGGTGGCGATCTTCGCGAGTGGCTACATGCACGGCGATCCGGGGTATCCGCGCTTCTTCGCATCGATCGCGTTGTTCGTGTTTTCGATGTGCATGTTGGTGCTGGCTGGAAACTTTCTGTTGATGTTCGTGTTTTGGGAGGCGGTCGGTCTGTGCAGTTACCTGCTGATTGGCTTCTGGTTCCAGAAGCCGAGTGCGGCGGCGGCGGCCAAGAAGGCGTTCGTGGTCAACCGGATCGGCGACTTCGGGTTCATCCTCGGTGTGTTCCTGATTTGGACCACGTTTGGCACCGTCGATTTTGAAACCCTGTTCGGTAGCCCGGATCTGATCCGCGAGATCGCAACCCAGGATCCGGCGATCTTCACGACGATCTGCTTCCTGCTGTTTGTGGGAGCGATCGGCAAGTCGGCTCAGTTCCC
>JAYSPO010000948.1:0-17548 GCA_043722015.1 Candidatus Kuenenia sp.
ACGACAAACCGGGCCACCTCGTCGGGCCGGGAGTTCCGTCAGTCCTGACCGATGGCCAGACGCCTTTCGTCACTGAACCACCTTTCCCGGACGGAACACCAAAAACCGGACGGCGTCTGGCGTTCGCTCGCTGGCTGATTCAGCCGGATCATCCGACGACGTCTCGCGTAATGGTGAATCGCATCTGGTATCACCACTTCGGAACTGGTCTGGTGAAATCGCTGGAGAATTTCGGCGTGAAAGGTGATCGACCTTCGCACCCAGAGTTGCTCGACTGGCTTGCGGTGGAATTCGTGGAACGGGGCTGGAGTATCAAGCATTTGCATCGGCTCATCATGAATTCCCGCACGTACAGGCAATCGAGCCGTGTCACGCAGGAACGGCAAACGCTCGATCCGCAGAACCGACTGCTGTCACGAATGCCGCTGAGGCGAATGGATGCAGAAACACTGCGAGACTCGCTGCTGTTTGTCTCCGGGACGCTCGACGACACACCAGGTGGTCGGCCGGATTCTGTGTCCGTCAATCGTGATGGCCTCGTCAGTGTGAATCCGACGTCCGACGGTCGCTGGCGGCGCAGCGTCTATGTGCAATACCGCCGTACGGAGATTCCTTCGATGCTGGAGACCTTCGACTATCCCGAGATGGGTCCGAATTGCGTCGCGCGCACGGTGTCGATCGTCTCGCCGCAATCGCTGATGATGATGAACAACGCACACGTGCGCGAACTGGCCACTGCTTTCGCCAATCGTGTGCAGACGATCCTGTCGAGCCAGGCTTCCCGTAGTGCTGATCCTGTCGCGACGCGGGTCGATACTGTTTACCAGCTCGCTTTGAATCGACCGCCGAGCGAAGTCGAACGTCGCATCGGGATCGAGACTCTGAGTCAGCTTCAAACCGAGTGGCAGGGAAATCGACGCGCCGCACTCGCAACGTACTGTCACACGATCCTCAATTCCGCCGCCTTCCTCTATGTTGATTGATTCAATTGGTTTGACCCGATGCCAGCGGCGAGGAGATATACTCCGCGCGGTCATGAGTGAGGCAATTGGCGAGCGGCATGCGTCAGCTTGCCGGTACAAAAACGAGGTACCGAAGGGCTCACGCCGCTCCGCTCGCCGGACACATTTCTTGCCGCACGCAGTATGATAGCGGTGACCTCGCCGTTGGCGTCGGGTCAAACGAACGTCTTTTTCACCAACTCTTTCTATGTCCGAACAACCAACACCACTCACAACCCGTCGCGATTTCTTCGCCCGCACCAGCGACGGCCTGCTCGGCGCTGCACTGACGCAATTGCTGTGTCACGACTTCTTCGGTGGCACGTCGGCTCTCGGTGCAGAATCTGAGACTGCTGCACATGCTTCGGAGCCCGCACACAACCTCAAGCCGCGACAAAGTCACCATCCCGCAAAAGCATCAGCAGTGATCCAGCTGTTTATGAATGGCGGACCGAGTCAGATGGACCTGTTTGATCCAAAGCCCGTGCTGGATCGGATGGATGGAAAGCCGTTTCCCGGTAACCCCGAAGAGATTGGAAACCAGAGCACGGCGGACATCGGCGTGATGATGGGCGGTCAGTACAAATTCGCGCGCCATGGAGAATCCGGTATGTGGATGGCAGACGTCCTGCCGCACACGTCACAGATGGCGGATGATATTTGTCTCATCAATTCGATGTGGACCGACCATCCCAACCACGACAACGCCCTGTACAAAATTCACAGCGGTCGCCTGTTCATGGGTTATCCGACGCTTGGAGCGTGGACAATCTACGGGCTGGGTTCCGAAAACCAGAATCTGCCAGCGTACGTCGTCCTGAATGATCCACTTGGTCCACCGAAGAATGGAACTCGCAACTGGACTGCGGGATTTCTGCCACCGACCTTTCAGGGGACTCGGTTCCGTCCAACCGGCTCGCCCATTTTGAATCTGAAGCAACAGTACGAGCAGCCTTCGGCAGTCACCGAATCGGCACGGGGACTGCTGAACCGGCTCGACGAAATTCACCGCCGCGAGCGTCCCTATGCTCCCGAACTCGACGCCCGCATCGATTCCTGGAGCCTTGCAGCTCGGATGCAGTTGTCGGCCGGAGAAGCACTCGATCTGACGCGGGAGAATGAACACACGCTGGCGATGTACGGCGTTGGTGAGCGGGCGACCGATTCTTTCGGGCGGCGTTGTCTGCTGGCCCGGCGTCTGGTGGAACGCGGAGTCCGCTTCGTGCAGATTTTTCTCGAGGAACAACCGTGGGACAGCCATGTGGATCTCGCCGCCAATCATCGTGGCGCCTGTCTGCGAACTGACAAACCGGTCGCCGGATTGCTCCGAGATCTGAAACAGCGCGGCTTACTCGATTCCACGCTGGTGGTCTGGGGCGGTGAGTTCGGACGCACGCCGACATCTCAGAAATCCGGCGACGTCTACACGGGTCGCGACCATAACATGCAGGCATTCACTTCATGGATGGCGGGCGGCGGAATCTGCGGCGGAACCAGTTACGGCACAACAGACGACTTTGGCCACAGCGTGGTTGAGCATCCGGTCAGCGTCCATGACTTCCACGCCACGATTCTGCATCTGCTGGGGCTGCACCATCAGAAGCTGTTCTTCACCCGCAGCGGACTGGAAGAACGTCTGACGGGCTTCGAATTGCCACGAGTCGTGACGGAGATTTTGAGTTAGTGGCGCACGATCGTACGTAGGATGGACATTCATGTCCGTCGCATGGCCATGAAACACCGCCGAAGCGAAGGTCATTGTGCCTCGAAAGCCGTTTGACAATGTAACGGCACCTGGCCAAAATCTCGGACAAGAATGTCCACGCTACAGGGACGGCAGCTTTGGACCGCGCAACTGCGATTGACTAAAATTCAATAGTCTGAGGCAAGCGGCGAAGCCGCGTTGCCTCGCGGGAGTTTTCCTTTGTCCCTTCAACGCAAATAAGGTGCCAGGTCTCAATTCAAACAGGCAGACTAAAGGTGTCAGGAACCGTTTCCATAAAAATGGCGTATTCGGTTCCTGACACCTTTGTTTGCTCCTGTTTGCTCCAGCGTTGGCGATACAATTCAGAGCGGCGTTAGAACAGATCGAAGAGGAGAAAAAGATGCCTTACGTAACATCCATCGAACGATTGGCAAAAGAAGAAGGTCGAGAAGAGGGCCAAGAGAAGGGAATCCTGATCGGGCAGATCCTGATCCTTCAGAGGCAACTGGGTACACACGCCATAGCGAAGTCGGATCTGCAGTTGATGTCGTTTTCGGAACTCAGCGACATGCTGGAGCAACTGCTCCACAAATCCGAGACATTCAAGCAAGAGTAACAATTCGGCTGACGATTTTTGAAAAGCCGGAAGACTATGCCGCGTTCATGCATGCGGTCGCAGAGACATGGGAAATCGTGCCTCTGCCAATTTATGCCATGGTGGCAATGCCGAATCAGTGGCATTTTGTTGTCCGGCCTGAAACCAGTGATCAGTCAGCGAGTTCTTCCGTCGCCTCACTGTCATGCACACGATGCGTTGATCGCTACATTGGCGAGCGGCTGGGCTGACGCCCAGCCGCTCGCCTTTTTTTGGAAAGAAATAAGGGGAAGACCGAGAAAAAGCACCTAACCCTTTTTGCTTCGCAGCACGGGTTCACAACAGGTCATTGCTGTGGTAGAATTGCGGCGTGCGGCAACGCCCCGCTTTGCAGCGGACGGGTCTTTGGCTTGCTGCGGATCGACATTCTTTCGGTGCGAACACATGGAGGGACTTGGATATGGGAGCCTTAGCAGAAGCGATTGTTGCCTACGCGCAACCGCTGATCGACCAGACCGATGGTTCTTTGGAACAGTTGCAAAAAGCATTTGCCGCCAGCCAGCTTTGCTATAACCTCGCACTTTTACCGGATGACAAACAGGAAAAGGCGATCAGCGAATTGCAGTCGGGCATGGAAATGGATGACGAGGAATTCGCGTTATTTCGGCGTTCCATTATCAACCCCATGATCCGGCGACATCAGGAAATGTTCCCGCGCATGCATCGGCAGGGTTCGACAGACGGTCCACAAAGTGGCCCTTCGTCGTGGTCGCAGCCAGGCACAGCGACGCCCGAAAAGTACCCTGGAACGAATCGCTACGCGCCGTGTCCCTGCAAGAGCGGCCGAAAGTATAAGTTCTGTTGCTGGGTGGTGGGCCGCTGATTCAGTTTGATGTCCGAATCAGCGGATTCGCCAGAACTCCATGGAGAGAAGAAAAACGCCGTTCGCCTTGGTCTCGAAACCACAACTGGGCCCAGAGGAAGATCAAAGAAAGAGACGCGACCGCTTTTTGTCTCTGCACGATTGTACGTAGGATGGACATTCATGTCCGTCGAATGGCCATGAAACAATGTCGAAGCAACAGCTACTGCGCTTTGACAGCCGTTCGACAATGCGAAGGTGTCTGGCTAATATCTCGGACATGAATATCCAAGCTACAAGAATCGCAGCTTTCATTGTAGCTCGACACTCTGTAACGTGAATTCCCGCCGCAGAGTGTCGGGGCACATTGAAGTGAAGACGCCGCCCTTGTCAGGTAACTTCCCATGATGCATCGTCGCAAGGTTCTTACACTTGCAATCTCGGCCGGAGTGGCTTCTGCACTGCTGCCGGGAATAGCGCGGTCTGCAGACGACGAGCAGCCGCGTTTTCGGATCATCGATACTAACATCAGTCTCTTCCGCTGGCCGTTTCGGAGACTGCCGCTCGATGATCCGGATACCCTTGTGAAGAAACTGCGAGTCCTTGGAATTGATCAGGCCTGGGCCGGAAGTTTCGAAGGGATTCTGCATCGCGATATCGCCGGAGTGAACCAGCGGCTGGCGGATGCGTGTCGAAGTCGCGTGGAGCTGATTGCTGTGGGCTCTGTCAATCCGGAACTGCCGGACTGGGAAGACGACCTGCGCCGATGCTCTGAAGAACACAACATGCCTGGAATTCGGCTGCACCCGAATTACCACGGATACACGCTGGACGATCCGAGGTTCCGTCGCCTTATGGAACTTGCGACGACCGCGGGACGCTTCATTCAGATCGCAGCCGCCATGGAAGACACACGCACACAACATGCGCTGGTACAGGTTCCGGACGTGGACTTTTCCCCTCTCGTCAAGTTGTTGAAAGTCATGCCCGGAGCCCGTGTGCAGATCCTCAATCACAACCTGCGGTCGCCACTGCTGCAGCAACTTGGCGAAACGCCTGGCATGTTCTTCGATACGTCGCGTGTGGATGGAACGGACGGAGTCCCGCAACTTGCCCACAGTGTTGCGCCGGGCCGAGTGTTGTTCGGGAGCCATGCACCGTTTCTGATTCCAGAAGCTGCCCTGATCCGAGTTCACGAATCCGGAGTGCTTGACGAAGCATCGCTGCGGGCCGTGCTGTCAGAAAACGCGGAGCAATTCTTTGGAAACACCACCGTATGAATCCTGCCGACATTCAATTCGGGTTGCCCTCACCTGAGCAATTGAAAGGATACCGCATCTGGGATTCCTACTTCACTCCGGCGTATTCGCATCCAGGTACGGACGGCAGCAGCGGGCTGATCGCTGACGTTGAACGCTCGCTGCCCGCCATCAGAAAGGGACAGTTTGAAAAACTGTGTTACTTCCCGCATGTAGGCACAGGCACGACAAACGACGCTGTATACGAAGAGCTGGCCCGCTCGAATCCGGAAGTGATTCTGAAACCGCTGGAGCGCTGGCCTGATCTGCTGTTGGGAGTGATTCAGCTCAATGCGAACAATGTTCCGGCGTCGCTCGATGCCATCAACCGCTGGCTGCGCGATGGGCCGATGCTCGGTGTTTATTTTCCTGGCGGTGGTCCGGGCGCAATGACCTGCACGCATCCCAACTTCAATTCATTGGTGGAGCGAGTTTCGGAGCTGCACGGAGTCATTGTGCAGCATACGTGGTTCAAGACCGGCGGAAAACAAGGGCCTGGTGAATCGACACCGTCCGAGCTGGCAGAGCTGTCCGCCCGATATCCGCAGCAGAAGTTCGTCTGTGCTCACGCTGGCGGTGAATGGGAACGCGGCATTCGCGCCGTGCGGAATTCGCCGAACATTCTGATAGAAACTTCCGGCTTCGACGCCACTGCGGGGTTCATCGAAATGGCTGTCCGCGACCTTGGAGCTGCACGGGTCATTTTCGGCAGTCACCTGCCATCACGCTCCCTGGGCACCGAACTTGGAAAAATCATCGGCGCGGATATCTCAGAACGAGACAAGAAACTGATCCTCGGTGAGAACTTTCGCAACCTGCTGCGGCCGATTCTGAAGACAGCAGACGATACTCCGCGCGGTCATGAGTGAGACAATTGGCGAGCGGCATGCGTCAGCTTGCCGCTACAAAAACAAGGTACCGGAGGGCTCACGCCGCTCCGCTCGCCGGATTTCATCGAAGCCTTTCGGCGGGCACGGCTCGAAAGATTCTTAATCCCATCAGCAGCACGCAGAACGCGATGAAGGAGCCGGCCACCATTCCGGCGACAGTGGGCCAGTGGCTGAAGATCATTCTGAGCTGAATGCCTTCCCACAGCATGCGCCAGGTGCAGAGGACGATATACGCTGCGATGCACAGATAGGGACCAAAGGCGACGAAGCTGCGACCGGTGACGACGCGGCCTCCCAGACCCAGCACCAGTCCGACCAGTGGCGCGATGGCGAGCACGCACAGCGTCGGCTGCCAGCCCATGAACGCACCGATCATCGCCATGAGCGTGACATCTCCGAAGCCGATCGCAGGCATTCCCAGAATGAGATGCGCCGCGATGCGCGCCGCCCACATCAGCCCCGCTCCGGTGAGCAGTCCGCAGAGACTCCACACAAAACCATGCAGATGTTGATGCTGCTTCATCCATTCCGGAAGGTACGGACCGTAAAGCATCACGAAGTCATAATCCCAATTGACCCAGACATGAATCAACTGCAACTCACCAGTAAGTGTTGCAAATCCAAGTGCAATGAGAATGCCGGGAACAACGATGCTGTCCGGGATGACATAGTCCAGCAAGTCTGCAATTGTTGCGGTCGTCATCAGGAAGACAAACACAAGGTGAAACGGCAGCCGATTCTGCCAGAGTTCCAGAGCAGGGCGTACTTCTGGAGTAATTGTCTGACAACCGTGATGCAACAGAAGCCATGTCAGCAATCCGAATGCAGCTGCGGTCAGAAAAGACGCCGCGATCGGCCACCAGCGATCAGTCCGCAGGCAACTTCGGCACTTGATCGGAACGATCAGCGTCAGAAGTTGCCGCACGACTGGAAAGCGTTGATCGCAGAAACTGCATGTTCGCAGTCCAGTGTGGATCAATGGATCAATCGATGACGCGGCCCAGACGGATGCAATTCGTCCGGCGACAAATCCTGCGAGCGCGATCAAAATCATGAATTGCATAAGTACGAGGATTCAGCCAAACGTCTGCGTTGAAAAAGGTGTCTGGAACTTTGGAGGCATTAGAAAACTCCGCAAAAATTTGATGCCGGAGAGTTCCAGACACCTTTTTCAACCAATCTGGGACAGTCGAACTACGAATTTGTGCAGCAGAAAAATGTAGCAGAAATGGACACATTCGCGGAATCTGTTAAAAACGTCGCTCTTGCAGAGCGAAACAATGATCGCTCAGTAGGCACGTTGCCTTTAAATCAGGCACATCTTGCTCGCTAATGGTATCACCGATTGCAGTTATCATGCGGCATAGTAGTTGCATTACTCAGGGTTTGTACAGGGAATGCGACGTACCCTTCGAAAAGCTGCTTGAGCGGGTTTTTGAAGTCTGGGTCACGGAATGGCTGGTCTTTCTGAGAGTTGTGAAGTACAAGATTCCTTGTGTTTTTTCGCCTTGTATTGTCAGGCGAAAGCAATTTATGTGTTCAGCCAACTGAAGTGAAGGGGCGAGGCAGAGATCATGAAAAAGCTTGAGGCAGTTATCCGTCATTACAAGCTGGAAGACGTCAAGACGAAGCTGACCAGCATCGGCGTCCAGGGAATGACGGTTTCGGAAGTGCGTGGATTTGGCCGTCAGCGTGGTCACAAAGAGACGTATCGCGGTGCCGAATACACAGTCGATTTCATGCCGAAGGTCAAGCTGGAAGTGGTCGTCAACGACAATGAAGTCGAAGGCGCAATCAACGCCATCTGTGAAGCTGCACGTACGGGCCAGATTGGTGACGGCAAGATTTTCGTTTCGAATCTGGAGCAGATCGTCCGAATTCGAACTGGTGAGACCGGCGTCGAAGCGATCTAAGAGCCCCTGGCAAGACAGGTAGCTGGATTCGCAAGAATTCAGAATGGGGCTGAATTCTTGCGAATCCAGCTACGAAGTGGTTGGGAAAAGAGCCCTTTTCCCAACGCTTGAGGAATTCCAGTTTCTCCGAATGCAAAATGGGATGCATGTTTGTGTTGTCGGCAGGCGTTCGCCGAATTACACTGCTTCTCTTCGTTTCCCCGCCGGGATTCCAATCCCGGTCCGTCGGGCAGCTCGTTGGCTTTGCAGCCTTGTACGAGTTCCACGGGGTCCATTGCCCGCAGTTGAAGTATTTCCAAAAGGTAATTCGTCGTCCATGGCCACAATTTCCCGTGCTGACCTTAAGAAACTCCGTAAACGCCGCGCTCGCCTCAAAAAGAAAAAGATGACCTGCCAGTTTTCTGGCCATGGTTCAATTCCGCGCCCCGTCTATGTGGACTACAAAGATCTGAAGACCCTGCGCACCTTGATCGACCGCGAAGGACGCATTTTGCCTCGCCGTCGTACCGGAACATCTGCTCTGTATCAACGAGCGGTCCGCACAGCCGTGCTTCGAGCCCGCTTTATCGGTCTGCTGCCATTCGTCGCTGAAGAATAAGCTGCGGTCCGAAGTCATCAGCACTCACGAAGCCGTCTGTTCTCAGACGGCTTTTTTGCTGCGCTGCTTTCATGTAGGATGGACATTCATGTCCGTCGTTTGCTGTAAGACGTTGTCGGTCGGAAAACACGCTGCCGTTCGACATCGGCCCGCTACAGTGCGTTATCTGGCATGGTCTCGGACAAGAATGTCCAAGCTACAAAAGGCACAGCAGGGAGACAGACGTGGCAACTCGAATACTCAGTATCTCCGGACTACGGGGCATCATTGGAGATGGTCTGGATCCGATTTATACGACGCGGTTTGCGGCTGCGCTGGGAACCATTTTCTGCGGTGGCAAAGTTGTGGTGGCCCGGGATGGGCGATCGACGGGGCCTATGATTCAGCACGCGGTGATCTCAGGATTGCTGGCAACCGGCTGTGAAGTACTGGATGCCAGCATCTGCACGACACCCACCTGCGGAGTTCTGGTACGACATCACAACGCAGCGGGAGGACTGCAGATCACGGCCAGTCACAATCCCATCGAATGGAATGGACTCAAACCGTTCGCACCGGACGGCTCAGTGTTCAATCGGGAACTGGGACAACAGCTTATCAGCATTCTGAATTCCGAAGCAATTGCCTGGAAGGACTGGGCGGGCCTTGGCAAGGTCACCGTGCTGCAGGATCCTTCACAGCCGCATCTCGACAAAGTGCTCTCGCTTGTCGATGTCGAAGCCATCCGCAAGAAGAAATATCGCGTGGTGCTGGACTGCAATCATGGTTCGGGAGCCACCTGTGGACCTCGGCTGCTCGAAGCGTTGGGTTGCGAAGTTGTCGTGCTGGGCGGCACGCCGGACGGACGCTTTGAACACATTCCGGAACCGACGGAAAAGAATCTCGGCGATCTCTGCAAAGCCGTGATTCAACACAAGGCGCACGCCGGGTTCGCGCAGGACCCGGACGCCGATCGGATGGCCATTGTCGATAATAATGGTCGTTACATCGGGGAAGAACTGACGCTGGCTCTTGCCGCAGATTTCGTGCTGGAACGTCGCAAGGGGCCGTTCGTCGTCAATGGCTCCACCAGTCGCGTCACGGCGGACATTGCCGCAAAACACGGCTGCCAGTTCCATCGCAGTTTTGTCGGTGAAGCGCACGTCTGCGCCAAGATGCGGTCCGTGCAGGCAGTACTGGGTGGCGAAGGCAACGGTGGTGTGATCGATCCGCAGGTCGGCTACGTACGAGACAGTCTTGTTTCCATGGCATATGTGCTCGCCGGGATGACGGAGAAGAAAACGACGCTGGCAAAATGGGCGGATTCGCTGCCGTTTTACACGATTGTCAAGGACAAGATCACATGCCCGGCCAGTGCAGTTCCGGTGGCGTGCGAGGCCTTGCGCAAGGCGTTCCCTGATGCGGAAGCTCGGGAAGGAGACGGCCTGCGACTGGACTGGTCCGACCGCTGGGTTCAGGTGCGAGCCAGCAATACGGAACCGATCATACGGATCATCGCCGAGGCTCCGGAGACCCAACAGGCATTAACGTTGATTGACGAAGCCATGAGAGTCGTGGCTGCATCTGTGGTGCCGTTTTTGAAATGACAATTTAAGATGTCAGCTGCCCGGGCTTGTTCTTTCTTCGAGTGGACATCCCCAATTCGATGAACGCAACAGACGAAGGGAAGCCGCTGAATTGTGATTCAACCAGACCTTAATTCTTCCGCGACTTCAGGGCATGAAACACGGCTTCGATCTTGTTGAGACGAAGTACAGGGCGATCGGGATCGGCCATGTTGTCGTTGAGCACAATCCTGCCGTCGGGACCGATCAGCAGGTAGCTGGGGAAGCTATATACGCCAAGCTTTGAATAGTCATCCAGCAGTGTGCCATCGGTGTTATCGACGACGATTGGAAAGTCCATGCCGTGCTCTTTGGCATAGGATGCGACGGATTCCGGTGATTGTGATTTCGTGTGAACCGAAACCACGGTGCAGCCTCGTTCGCGAAACGCATCGTAGGTGGCTTTCACGGTTGGCAGATCGGCATGACACGGTCCACAACCGATGAACCAGAAATCGAGCAGCACAAACTGGCCCTTGAGGTCTTTCAGGCTTCTTGCATCCGTGTTGAGCCATGTCCCGTTCGAGAGATCTGGAGCTGGTTCACCAGTAACTCCCGCAGGAAAACTAATCGCTCGTTCTGCATGTAGCTTTCGACGAGCCGCCGTCTCAGCTTCGGATCGCAAACCAAACGGCTGGTCAGCCAGGGGATTGAGAATCCACTCAGTTTCCTGGGGCTTGAGCGTTACTTGCATATCGGCAACGGATGACGAATTTGTCAGATCGATTTCCGCTCGACCCGCGTTTCCTGATTCAGGATCAAGCGCCAGCACAAAGATGGTCGTTTGGAGCCCGTCGAGATCCTGCGACATTGGAATTCGAGAGACGGGTAATTCGAATCGACCGCTTTCATCTGTCAAGCTGACCGTAGAATCGGCCCCTCGTCCAGTGCTTCGAAAACAAGTGATCGCGCCGGCAACTGGTTGTCCGGCAGCCGTGACGACTTTCCCTCGAATCGTTGGCAACGGCGTCAATTGAATGTCCGGAAGTTCCGTGACCTCGGAAGAGACTTGAAACTCGAATTTCGACGGACTTCGAAAATACCCGTCGAGAAATGCTTCAACTGCCACGAGTCCTACGGCAGCATCGACTTCAAAGCGACCACTCTCATCTGTTTCGCAGTCACCACCTGGAGACCATTGTTCTGACGGACGGTTGCCGACAAGGCCCTCTGGGCCGAGATTCGAAATCCGGCTTCGGACATACACCTTTGCGAGCGGTTGTTTGTCTGGCGCTACGATCTTCCCTCGGACTTTTTTCGCATGTCGAACGACCACGGCATGATTCAGTGTTTCGCCATCCCGAAGATCAAGTGCGGATTCTTCTTTCATGAGACCGCTTTCGAGAAACGGCGTAAAGTAGTCGTGGTCTGCAAGCAGGATCAGGCTGTTGTATTTCACCGGAGAGACGGTAAAGGAAATGCTGCCGTTCGCGACGTCGATCTTTCTGAGCACAGTATGTTCGCTCCCGCTGCCTCCGTCAGCAGGGAGCATACGGATTTCTATCGGACGTCCTTCCAGATCTTTCGAATCAATTCCATGCGGCGTCAGTGAGATTTGCACACGAACGCCAGCCTGCACAGCAACGGACCGCAGTTCGCCACGCCTGGCGATCAGGTCATCGATCTTCGTGAGTCGCCAATCCGGATGACTGATCCATACGGAGATTTTTGCGCCATCAAAGACTGGCGGTAGATTCAGGCGGCCCTCCGCATCGCTTTCCTGAAGCTCGACTCGAAGCGAACTTGCCGTACTTTCTGTCACCGCCACCTGACGACCATCGGCATCAACGAAGTCCAGTCGTTGGAACTTTGCATTCTCTACAGGACGACCATCGGGATCACGAAGCCGAATCCAACATTCAATTGAGGGCTTCAAGGTGAACTTAAGGTCTCTAAGCTCACCTTGCCCAAGTTCCACATGCTGCTCAGTGGGCGCGAGCCCATCGGCTACAACGCTCACATAGAGCGTTTCACCTGGCGGCAAGTTTGTGATCGTCGTCTTCCCGTCACTGCCGGTGTGCTTCGGTAGCCCCAGCGGTTCCATTTTTCCGGTCCAGCGAAAGACAGTGACAGTCGCGTTGGGGATGGATTTGCCGTCTGTGTCCTTAACGAGGACGATCAACTGACCGGTTGCTTCTGATTGCTGCGACAGGCACGTGGAACTCTGAGATCCTGCCATCAATGCCAGGACACCACAAATGACAATGGAAGTTCGCATGAAGTTCTTCTCCTCAAACGCATTTGCTCGGGGTTTTTCGATGGCTGGAGTTCCATGGCACATTGATTTGTCTCACAATTGTGTTGAGGCAGGCAAAATTCTTCGCAGGCGAGCGATGTGCGGCGTACTTAAGCTCAGTCAGGCGAGCGGCTGGGCGTCAGCCCTCCGTGGAGTGACACGCCAGCAAGGTACCGTACCGCAGGTGCGATACGTACAATGTGCGACTTAGTTACGCGACGACGCTCAATTCGAAAAAAGATGAACTCTTACACGGAGGGCTGACGCCCAACCGCTCGCCGAAGAAGAAAGAATATTTTCATGCAACATCATGCCTACATTGAACGATTCGTCAATCTGCTCGATCCGAAGAATAACACGATCTTCAACATGACAGTTGAGGATGCAATCGCACGGCTGGGTTCCGGCGATCCGGCCAGGGTTCGCGAGATCGACGGGCAATTTGCGATTGTGCATCAGAACGGCCACATCATTCGCATGGCTCGGTCGATTGGTCGTCCCATGCGGTACTTCCTGGCGAAGCAGGTGGCAGGTCCGTGTCTGATCGTCGCCGAACG
This sequence comes from Candidatus Kuenenia sp., assembly GCA_043722015.1. Classification (GTDB taxonomy): domain Bacteria; phylum Planctomycetota; class Planctomycetia; order Planctomycetales; family Planctomycetaceae; genus SXXK01. The sequence continues at coordinate 13,260 of JAYSPO010000948.1, forward strand.
CATTGATGAGATCGCCGCATGGCTCAAAAAGGAAGGACTGGCGGAACAGTTTCATCCGTCGTACACACGCATGGTGCCTGCACATCATATTCTGGAACTCGCACTGATCGGCTGCCCCGATCCCAGTCCGTCCTGCACACGATTTTTCACACCGCAACGTAATCGGCTCAGCAGCAATCTGGATGAAATCGGGCGAGCCTACATCGGGGCGATGCAGCAGGAGGTTTATCGCTGGCTGGATCAGATCCCGGTATCGGAGCAGATCGGAGTTTTGTTCAGCGGTGGGATCGACAGTGGTGCGGTCTTCCTGGCGATCTATGACGCACTGCTGAAACGCGGTGAATCGCCTGGTCGATTGAAAGCGTTCACGTTGTCGCTGGACGAAAAAGGTCAGGATGCTGCTCAGGCGCATGAGTTCCTGTCAGCACTGGATCTCGGACTTTTTCTGGAAGTGATCGACGTGCCAGCTGCCGCTGTCGATTACCGCGAAGCGATTCGCGTGATTGAAGACTACAAGCCGCTCGACGTACAGTCTGCGGCAATGTCGCTGGCGTTGTGCCGGGAAATTCGCAAGCGTTATCCGAAATGGATTTATCTGGCCGACGGCGATGGTGGCGATGAAAACATGAAGGATTATCCGATTGAAGAAAACAGCGAACTGACAATCCGCAGTGTGCTCAACAATCCGCTCCTGTACCACGAAGGCTGGGGCGTCAACGCGGTGAAGCATTCACTGACCTACAGCGGCGGTCAAAGCCGAGGTCATGTGCGATCATGGGCACCCGCAGCGACGCTGGGCTTCCGTGGCTTCAGTCCGTTTGCTCTGCCCAACGTCATCGAAGTGTCTGAAGGCATCCCGTTTATTGAACTCACCGACTGGGATCACGACAAACTCTATCAGATCAAAGGTGAAGTCGTGCGCCGCGGCGTTGAACAGATCACAGGACACACCATGCCCATCTTCGAAAAACGCCGGTTCCAGCGCGGCGCGGTGGCTGAATCCGGATTCGACTCGCTGTTCCCATCGAATGAACTTCCGTATCGTCAGGCATTTGCGGAGTTGTATGCTGCGCGGCCGGAAATGAGTCCGGCGAGCGGAGCGGCGTGAGCCCTCCGGTACCTCGTTTTTGTAGCGGCAAGCTGACGCATGCCGCTCGCCAATTGTCTCACTGCGGTTGGCATTGCCTCGCTTAACCGCGTGCCCAGCGGGCCGCGAATGTTCGTATTTCGTATTTCGTATTTCCGTATTTGAAATTTGAAATTTGAAATTTGAAGCGCGGGGCGTTGCCCACGCGGTTAGACGCCTGTGGCTCCCTTGTCGCAATTCATGTTGATATCCGCCAGAGCCTTTGGGCGAATGGCCGGGTTTTGTGTTGCACTGTCGGCAGTCTCTTGTGACACTCCCAGGAGGGAGCGGCGCAATCCGTATAATGCCAGAGAATCCGGAGACGTGCGGCTTGCCGGATCTGAAATGATCCAACGATCAATATCTTCAGGTGAAACAGGGAAACTCATGCTTTTCACAAAATGGATTGCGATTCTGCTGCAACGGACCCGTGGTCGTCAGTCTCGTCGACGAGTTTCGGTTTTCACGAAATCCCCTGTTGAACGACTTGAGAGTCGCACGCTGTTGGCCGGCGTGCTTGGTCTGAGTATCAACTCGCCCTCGGAAACCAGATTGTCGTTTACAAGTTCGCCGAACTCGGTTGCCACGAATGGTGTGACATCATTCGATGTGTCGCCGATTGACGGGTGGACGTTTTCAGTTTTCGGCGGACCGCAGTCGATCAACGTATCCGTGAAGCGGAATGGTGGATCGTATTACGATCCATACTGGACCCTCGATTTGCAGCCTCCCGCCGGGCAGGGTCTTGGGCCGGGGACATTTCTTGACACGTCGGCCGACTACTATACCGGCTCTGATGCGACACTGTCCTTCAGAAACAGTAACTCCGGATACTACACCGGCTTCACTGGCGAGTTCAGTATTCTGGAGTTCGATGTGAATGTCGATGGCAGCGTTCGCCGACTCTCGGTTGACTTTACCGAGCGCTATAACGCTGCGACACAGACGACGATGGGGAAGTTTCGGTATAACTCCAGCCCGATCGTCAGCGAATCTGCTGGTCCGACGGCGACAGAACTGACGGTCACTCGTGACGGCGACCTCAGTCAACCGCAGGTTGTGCAACTCACCAGTGGTGATCCTCAGGTCGCCGGGGTTCCGTCTGAAGTGACGATCTCCGCTGGTGCAGCCAGCATTGTCGTACCGATCGACGTCAAGGACAATCAATTTGCGAACGATGCCATGCGAGTGAAATTTCTGGCGACTGCCCCTGGCTGGCAGGCCGCAACACAGAATCTGATTGTTCAGGATGACGAAGGTCCGCCAGTACTGGAGGCGGTCATCCTTCAGGATCGGATTTCTGAATCCGCGGGCTCCAACGCGGCTGTCATGGTTGTGTCGCGGAACACAGATAACTCAGCTCCCATGACGGTCACACTGGCGAATTCCGACCCGACTGAAATCAGCCTAACCTCCACTGTCGTGATTCCCGCTGGAGAGTCGTCGATTCTCGTCCCTATCGACGCTGTCGATGACACTTTCCTGGATGGTATCAAAACGGTCAATGTCACCGCATCGTCAGGCAGCCTGATTCGTGCGGTCGCAACCCTGCAGGTGACAGACGATGCCACGGATGAAGTGCCCGAGATCACTCTGGAAGTGAGCAGGAACAGTGTCAATGAATCGGATGGACCCCAGGCAGCCCAGCTCATCATTCGCCACAATGTCGATACCACCTATGCCATTGTCGTCGATCTCACGTCAGCTTTCCCCGATCGCCTGATCCCGAGCGTCTCACAGGTCTACATTCCGGCAGGACAACGGGAAACCCGAGTCGACCTGCAGGCCATTGATGATCTTATTGCCAGGTCGAGCGAGGATGTGACGATTCTTGCCGCATTCTCTCAATATCAGCCCTATTATCCCGATTTGCCTGCCCTTCGGAGCAGCAGCGTCGTTGTTCACGTCATAGACAATGACGTGGCATCCGTCGATATTTCCATCGATCCGCTGAGTTCGTGGTTTGCGTTCGACAGCACACCCGGAAGCTGGGTTGGTCAGGGACTCCGGAACTACTATGTCTCCCCCGTGACTGGATGGACATTTTCAGCGAACGGTGGCAACAGGATTCTGCAGTTCGGGATCAGAGAAATTCCCGCACCTGGTACGTATTTTGGGGGAAACTGGTTGCTCGAACTCGCTTCACCCGCCGGACGAACTCTGATTCCCGGTCTCTTTGAAAACGCGGTTCGCTATCCGTTTCAGAATGCGAATCAGCCGGGTTTGACGCTGAGTGGGAATGGCCGAGGCAACAATACCAATTCCGGATTCTTTGAAATTCTGGGTGCGAAATACGCCGCCAGCGGGGCGCCGAATTTTATTGACGTGACGTTTACTCAATTTGACGAGCAGAATCCGGCCAACTGGACAAAAGGCGAACTGCTGTATCGAAAGAATCCGATTTACGAACTTTACGAAGCCCCCTCGCGCGAAGGCAGGACGCTGACCGTCCGCCGGAACACTCCCGCCACGGATGGACCGCTGGTGGTAACGCTTCACAATCCTGATCCCGACCTGATCGGGATGCCTGAGTCCGTTACCATTCCGAGCGGTGCGTCAAGTATCAGTGTTCCGATTACCATTCAGGACAACCACACGCTGGACGGGATGCGCACGTTGTCAGTTTCCGCAACGGCGAATGGCTATCTGCCGGGCGAAGATTCCGCGAATCTCATTGACGACGAGATCGCGGGAATTGTGGCCGCCGGCGGATTTGACAACCTCACCAGCATTGCCGAAGGATCTCAGATCAACGTGCCGATTTCACTGAGCGCGAAGCCGGCGTCAGATGTGGTCGTGAGCGCGAGCCTCAACAGTTCCGGACGAGTCACGCTGAACCGTCAGGAGTTCGTTTTCACACCCGACAACTGGTCAACACCTCAGGAACTGATCGTTTCGGCTACGGAGAACTCATACTGGGATGGTAACGTCGTTCGGGCATTGTCGATGAGTGTTGTCAGCGACAGATCGGACTTGGCATATCGGTCAGTGAACGCACTCCGCAGACAATTTACAGTGACCGATAATGAACCTGCCGTACCTTCACTGACCGCCAGTTCCAGGACATTGAATGGACATCCGTTGCTGCAATGGACAGCAGTGCCTGGTGCTCGGTCGTATGAAGTGTGGATCAACAACGTGACCACGGGCAAACGTCAATATG
>JAYSPO010000949.1:0-7275 GCA_043722015.1 Candidatus Kuenenia sp.
GTCTGCTGCTGCGGTCCGACAAGTTTCTGTATGCGATCGGCAAGTAGCAACAGCCGCAACGTTGACTCATAATCGGTCATGCGCAAATGAGACATCTGCTGACATATTTGTGACAACTTTGATCCGTTTCAGAATCCGTAGCGACGATAGACTGCGATGCGGGCGTCGATCAGCGTCGAGGTGTTTTTAGTAGCGGAGGCGTGGCTATGAAGTTTCTCGTTGTTGTGTTCTTTATTGCAGTTCTCACAGTACTGTCTTCGAGATCGGTCTTCAGTGAGGATGCGGCCGATATCGTCTGGAAGTCATTCCTTGGAAAGAAAGCACCGGTCAGCGTATCGACTCCCGCGACAGGGTTTTGGGCTGAAAAATATCCATTTGATTCCACGACATTCGGAAAGGTGAGAGGTCATTGTCCGGGGGCATCAATGGCGGCCAGCAAATGAACCTGCGGCAGTGTGGCCATGGGAATGCCATTTGAGTGCCACTGGCTCTGCCAGTGCCTTGGACATTGTATGCACTTTAGGTGAGCAACGACGGTCTTCACGGTCGCACTGGCAAAGCCAGTGGCACACAAACACTGACCGCCGCGACATTCGACGTGGCAGTGCCATCCGGCCGTGCCAGTGCCCCGTCAACAGTGCATTGATGGGTGGCCGGGGTTGGAGGGCCCCAGCCCGAAACCCCGGGGCTTCCTTCGCTCCGCTCAGTCCAGCCCCAGACACCCGACCCGTCAAAGCAAGAGTGACAGAGCACCAGCCCCGTGGAGTGAATGGTTTCCGGACGGTCGCTGTCGTATACTCCAGGCTGGCTTCGCTCAAGGCGTGGCCGTTTCGGATTGACAACGACACCCTCAGCGCGAAATGCTCTTCATGCGACCGTGGATCCTTGCGGAAACAAACTTTGGACATGTCAAAGATTGCGAATACGAAGTCGCCGTGCTGCCGATGGGGGCGACTGAGCCGCATAATCTGCACCTGCCTTACGGAACTGACACATTCGAAGCCGAAGCGATTGGATCACGAGTGTGTGAAGCGGCATGGAAGCAGGGGGCCAAGGTTGTCTTGCTGCCTACGATTCCGTACGGCACCGAAACCAACCAGTCGGAGTTTCGGCTGTCGATGAACCTGAATCCGTCCACGCTGGGACTCGTCATTCAGGATCTCGTGGAATCACTTGATGGCCACGGCATCCACAAACTGCTGATTCTGAACAGTCATGGCGGCAATGAGTTCAAGCCTTTGCTGCGGGAGCTGCATGGCACGACCAACGTTCAACTTTTCCTGTGTGACTGGTTTCGCGGCCTGACGGCGGATGTCAAAAAATCGATCTTCAAAGAATCTGATGATCACGCGGGCGAAGTGGAAACATCGCTGGCCCTGGCGTATTTTGGGCATCTGGTCAACCGGAACGCGGACGGTACGCTGATCGCCGACAACGGCGAAACGGCCTCGACGCGGCTTGACGCCGTCAATCAGGGCTGGGTTTCCATCACGCGTCCGTGGCATCTTCTCACGACAAACACGGGTGCCGGGAATCCTCACGCTGCCACCGCAGAAAAGGGGGAGAAGTTGATGCAGACCATTGTCGAGCGTCTTTCCGGGTTTCTCGTGGATCTCGCGAAAACGGAGCTCGATGAGCAATTCCCGTTTTGATGGCAACTGCGTCGCTTGTCTGCCATTCTGGGACGTGTTATACCGCACGCCGCTGATAAACTTGCACCTGCACAATCAGGAGTCATTGCGTGGCCGAAATCGACGTCTATAAGGAGTGGCTGGGAATTCCGGAAGGGACACGCCCGCCAGATCACTACACTCTGCTGCGCCTGCTGCAGTTTGACGACGATACCGAGAAAATACGCACGAACTATCGTAAGCTCAACGCCCATGTGCGTAAGTATTCGACGGGACAATACCTGCTCCGATCACAGGAGCTGCTCAACGAAATGGCCAAGGCCATGCTGTGCCTCACCGACCCGGACGGCAAGCGCGAGTACGATCAGAGTCTCGGACGCGAACCATCGGCGACGAACGATGATGAACCGCAGACCGTCATGGAGTACCTGGTCGCAAAGAATCTCATTAAACGCTCGCAGGTGTCGGAAATCGAACACTTCGCAGAAGCTCGCGGATTGAATCATCGTGATGCCGTCATTCAGATGAAACTCGTGGAACCCGTCGAAGCCACTCGCGCGCTGGCGGTTGAGTTGCGTCTGCCGTTCGTCGATCTGGAGGACATGCTGCCGGAAGACAGTGTGCTCGACAAGATCCCGCGTCGCGTCGTGAAAAAGCACTCCTGCCTGCCACTATTTGAAGACCGGGGACTCATGCTGGTCGCCTGCATTGACGAACCCAGCCACGCCCTGGAAGACGAAATCCGCATGCGCTGCGGTCACCCGATGCGCGCCGTGCTCGCTGTGCCGCGCGCTGTCAATCAGGCCATCGCCAAATATTACGCTCCCGGCATGCGCGACGAAGCAACGACGGCTGAGGAGCCGGAAGAGAAGACTTCATCAAAAGGCGGCAAGACGGCAAAGGCAGAGAAACCAAAAGCCTCGGCGAAAAGCAAGTCCGCTCCGCTGTCGGCCGATGAACGCAAGCAGCGGATGCAGCTGAGTTTGATTGGCATTTGCTGGGCCACGATCGGAACCGTCGCGGTATTGTACTTCGCACATGGTCAGAAAAGCTTTACCTGGGACATCCCGATCGGCCTTGTCGTCGGTGCGGCTACGGCGGGAATTTTGAAGGCCACATACTGGAAGTAGGCGGCAGAGTTGTCTGTTTCGTTTAACGGCGAGCCGCAGGCGTAGGCGAAACACGGCACCGACGCCTGCGGCTTGCCGTTAAACGATTAGAACGACAGTCCCCTTGCCCGGGTGGTGAAGGACAAACGGTCGAATTAGCCACCAGAAACTCTCACATTCACCTCAGCAAAGTTTTTACTTGTGACAGCACCGAATCCGAATGAGTTGGCTCTACGCGTCAACGAATTGCGTCAACGAGCCCTCCATGCGGTCGAACAGGTCGTCGTCGGACTGAACGACGTCACAGATCAAATGCTGATGGCGCTCGTCGCGGGCGGTCATGTACTGCTCGAAGGAGTGCCGGGGACAGCCAAAACGACGCTCTGTCGGACCTTTTCGACGGTGCTTGGAATTCATTTCGAACGAGTCCAGTTTACGCCGGATCTGCTGCCGTCCGACGTCACCGGAACGCAGGTCCTTGACCGGCAGACCAGTGACTTCGTACTGCGAAAAGGTCCGGTCTTCTGTCAGCTCCTGCTCGCCGACGAACTCAATCGCGCACCCGCGCGAACGCAGTCTTCGCTGCTGGAAGCCATGCAGGAACGGCAGGTGACAATTGAGGGCAAGACGTTGCCGTTGCCACTGCCGTTTATGGTGCTGGCGACGCAGAATCCCATCGAACAGGAAGGCGTTTACCGACTGCCGGAAGCACAGCTGGACCGGTTTTTGTTTCGGATTCATGTGGGCTATCCGGAACGCGATCAGGAAGTCGAAATGCTCGAACTTCACAGTCGTCAGGCGGTGAAACCCACGGCCGTCACCACGGCGGCTGAGATTTTATCGATTCAGCAACAACTCGATTCTGTGTTCGGATCGCGTGAGTTGCAGGAGTACATCATCGATCTGGTACGTCAGAGTCGCCAGCATCCAGACCTCGCGCTGGGAGCCAGTCCGCGTGCTGCTATCAATCTGATGAAAGCCGGACGCGCCCATGCGTTGCTGTCCGGACGCGGATATCTGACACACGAAGACATTCAGGCCGTATGCCTGCCCGTGCTGGCTCATCGATTGATCATGCGTCCGGAAGCAGAAATGGATGGCCGGACGGTGGCGAGCGTCATCGCGGCCATCATTCGGTCTGTGCCCGTCCTGCAGGATCGACGCCGATGACGGGACTCGCGCGCTGGCTGGCATTGCCGGCAATCGTCGGGCTGTATCTCGGCATTCTCCGGGAACAAACCGGGCTCATGCTGCTATCGCTTTCAGTTCTGGTGTGGTTGCTGGTTGAATGGCTGTTGTTTACCTGGCGGGTGTGGTTTGAATTGCGGCAACTGAAGTTCGAACGCAGCGTCAATGGCCGCAGCGAGCCCACGGGTATCCTGTGGGCTGGCCGCAACGTCGCAGTCGAAGTCCGTCTGACGTCATCGATTCTGGGAATGGGATCGATCGTACGGATCCGCGATGTCGTGCCTGAGAACATGGAAGTCATCGACCAGGAAAATGACGTGACCATTCGGAGCCGCATTCACTCCGCCGTCTTCCATTATCGAGCAAAAGTTCTGGGGGCCGGTCAGTTACGCCTGCCGGGATTCCGCATTGTGATGCACGATCGACAGGGGTTCTTCAGAGCCGAACGATTCATCCCGTGTACTCAGAATTTCCGCGTGTTGCCCGCGTTTCAGCAGGTCGGTGATCCTCAGCCGATCGTCAAACGCATCAATTCCCAGCCGCAGCACGGGATTCATCGGCTGCAGCGGTCCGGGATGGGATCCGAACTGCTGGAGTTGCGGGAATATGTTGCTGGCGATCCTCCGAAGAGCATCGCGTGGAAGGTTTCAGCCCGCCGTGACAAATTGATGACGCGACAGTACGAGTCTGAAGTTCCAGTGCGGCTGCAGTTGTTTATCGATGGATCGATCGGGACGCGCACCGGTGGCTTCGGACTTCGACTGCTGGATCAGATGAATTTCGTGGCTGCGAGTGTCGCAAAGGCTGCGATCTCTGCGGGCGACCCGGTCGGTGCGATGCTGTTTGATGAACGTGGCGTGCGGCGTATTCCGGCGGCCACCGGGGATCGTGGTTTTCATCGACTGCTGGACGCATTGTCTGACTTCAGCGTTAACCCCGCGCCAATCCCGGATCGACTGACCAATCGACTGGTCGAAACAGCACTGGGAGTAGCGGCGGACCAGTTTCCGGAACTGCTGGATGACCGAGTCAATCACGTCCCGTTTCTGCTGTTTCCGATTTCACCATGGGCCCATCGCAGGAGGCGTGAAAGATATCGTCTGGCGGCTGTGATCTCACAGTTGTATCGGTTGTCACCTGCTAAACAATTGCAACTTGTGTATGACGATCCGCTGATGGCCACATTTGCTCAGCATTTCCTGAGTCAATCCGGGATGTCATGGATGGAACCTGTGGTGTCGATTCGCAGTCGCGGTTTCCATGACGGTATGGCCCGGATGGCAATCCTGAGTTCTGCATTGGCACGCGCGGTCTCACAGGCCCGGGACAATGAAGTGTTTGTCGTACTTGCGGACCTGCTGGAATGCGTTCCCAGCCTGTCGCACCTGATGCCGGCCGTCAAGATGGCTCTGGCCAGACACCATCGCGTGGCGTTTGTCTGTCCATCGCCCACGTTTATGCGTCCCACGGCGGAATCGACAGTCATCCGTTCATTGTCAGCGGAAGATCTGCTCCTGGCAGCGGAACAAATCCGAACGCGTGACCTTGCCGCGCGGCTGCAATTCGAACTGCGACGCATCGGTGCGACAGTTTCAATTTCCGGGGAGTCGAGTGCCATCCATCTGGTACTCAGCCAAATGTCGCTGGCACGCACTGGCCGCATGGCCGCCGGGGGCGTTCGATGAACCAGCCGGATCCATCTCTTTCTCTGACCGTTCTCGAACCCACACACGAAACATCACAGTTCGGCGGACTCCTGATCGTTTCCGTCATCGCTTCGGCAGCTGGAATTCTGTTTTTGCTGACACCGGACATGGGCTGGCCGCTCAGGATTTTCCTGACGGCCATTATTCTGCTGACGCTGAAGTACTGGGGCGGCGTCATGGTACTGATCGCCGTTCAGGCGGATCTGTTTTTGCGCGAACCGCCACGCAGCGCGGCTCTCCAGGGCGTGACCGGCCTGTTGACCATCTTTCTGATTGTGGCGTTGCTGATGTTCATTAACCGCAATCGAGAGTTATTGAAACAGGCCGCCAGCCGCCCAATGAGCTCAATCCTCGGCTTGATTGTGTCCACCTTCCGAGGTGAAATTGCGTTTGATTCCGGCAAAGCAGTGCGCGAGATTCCGCGAATGCTGGGAGCGACGATTCGAGCCATCGCGTTGTTGGTGGGCTGCGTATTTGTGTCGCGGATACTCCTGAGCACGCTTCCAAATCGCTGGACTCTCAACGAAGATCTACGGGGATGGATGCTGGATGAATCGTCCGTGCTGCAATGTTCGTTGCTGTTGACAGGGATCATTGCGGCTTGGGTCGTGTGCCATGAAATTTCCTGGCGACAACTGACCCGCGACCAGACCCGGCTATACCTGCGTTCGGTGTTTCTGACGATTCATCATGCCGATTTGAGGATGATCGTGCGAGGCCGTCTCAAACTGCGGGAGCAAGCCGCTCGTGAAAAGAAACAACGTGAGGCCGCCGCCTTTTCCTGCAGGACCGAAACTTTACCGGAGTTCCGTCGATGATGTTCTGGATTCGAGAAATTGCCGGCTGGGTTCTGGTCGTCGCAGCACTTGTTGTCATGCGAATGGGCCTCAACTTCGCCCTGACTTCAGGCAGTCCGAAGATTGTGGAAGCCTCCGTTGTCATCTTCGCCTCACTCGGACTGCTCCGTGCCGGCATCCTGCTGATCAGAATCTCCACGGCCGCCAGAATCTGTAAACTCGATCGACAACAGGAGAAAACACCGTAGTCCTCTGTCAATCGTGTATTGATGTGTGCCACTGGCTCTGCCAGTGCTTCCTGCAAATGCGGCGCACTGGCAGAGCCAGTGGCACACAACCCATCAGTCCATTGCTGACAGAGCAGTAGGTTCTGGTCTGGCGAGCGGCCTGCGTCAGCTTGCCGGTACTATTCTTCTTTGTAGCTCTGCCTTATCTGGATGAGTCATCAACCGACGGATTGATCATTCCGTGCGAACATCGGTGACTACGTCGCAATCGCTGACTCAATGTGCAGATGACCGGCCAAACGACGTACAACAGGATCGCGGGGATCATACCCACTGCAACGAGTCCCACCGGCCCTGTTCCTGCGTCTTCAACCCCGGTTCTTTCATTTCCATACTCAAGCTGGGCCAACCAGTCAAACATTGGCGGGAGCCGTGAATTGAGCCACACATCAACACGCATCGGGGAAATGCAGGGAAACCACCTCAGGACGTCCGGATAGAAAATGCCTCCGCTGGGAAAGCAGGACGTAAACGTATACAGGGAGTAACCGCACAGGTTGGGAAAGTAAAGAGCAAGAGGGGCTATCCCAAGGCAAACGGACCACGACAGCCGACCG
>JAYSPO010000950.1:0-1557 GCA_043722015.1 Candidatus Kuenenia sp.
AAAATCGGAAAGTAGCCGTCACGCTCCGCCGTGACGAGCATTGAACCGGGCCACATGAATAGAGTGCCCGCGCTGATTGTCCTTCAGGCCATGAAACGGAGCTGGTCGTGGAAAACTGTCTCGGTTGACGAATGTCGACTGACAAATGCTCATCACGGCGGAGCGTGATGGCTACTTTGGGTTGCGGGCGAAGCCCGCGCTGAGTCTATTCGCGTTCAAACATGCAGTGACCTGATCAACCGTGGTCGTGGTCGTGCGAACCGTCGCAGACATGTTCAGCGTCCCACGAACCGAACGGATCGTCCAGTCTTTCCCAAGACGCAGGACCTGATTGCATTTCATTGTCCGTCAGCAGGCACCCATTCAGAGCATCCCTGACCGCAGCGGCATCCAGATCCTGGCCGATGAGCATCAGCTCCTGACGGCGGTCCCCCCAGACTTCGTCCCAGACAGAATCTAGTTCGGCGAGTAATTCGGGATCGTCGGTCGGCCATTCCGCCCGCGGAGTTTCCGCCCACCAGGCTCCGCCAGGTTCCGCTGCCAGCACTTGTCCCGTATGTGACCAAAATCCGGACATCGAGTTTCTGGTCGCCAGCCAGAAGTAGCCCTTCGAACGCAAAATGCCCGGAGTGTGCTCGCCTTCCATCCAGAAGTCCCAGAACCGCTGCGGATGAAATGGTCGCCGGGCTCGATACACAAAGCTGGAAACTCCGTTCACATCCGATTCACTTGTTGCACTGCCTGCCAGCATGGCCTGCCACGCATCAGCTTCCGCAGCCCATTCCTGTTGGTATCGTCCCGTTTTGACGACTTCTTCAACCGCGACCTGACCCTGCTCAATAGCCAGGACGCGAGCGTTTGGATTAAGTTTTCTCAGGATCGCCAGAAGGAACCCGCATTCTTCTTCTGAAACAAGATCTGTCTTGTTCAGCAGGATCACATTTGCGAATTCGATCTGTTCGATCAACACTCGCGCGATGTCGCGGTTGTCTGCGTCATCCACCCCGATCCCGCGGTCCCGAAGTTCTTCGACACTCTGCAAGTCATTCAGGAAATTCGCCGCATCCACGACGGTCACCATCGTGTCGATACGTGCGATGTCACTTGACACTGCACGCTCTTCATTAAGCGAAGAAACGGACTGCGCTACAGGCATTGGCTCCGAAGTGCCTGTTGATTCGATCAGTAAGTAGTCGGACTGCCCCGCCCCGAAAAGCCTTGTCACTTCCTGCAGCAGGTCTTCACCCTGCGTGTCATTCCGAATCACGGCGACTTTCAACCCCTGAAGATTATTCAAAACATGCTGAAGAACGGCCGTTTTTCCAGCACCTACAAATCCGGACAAGATCGTGACAGGAAGGGTTTTCATGGTAATCCGACTGCAAAATACTCAAACGGACGCTGGTTCCCGGGCAGGCCAAATTCTACTGCCAGCGATTCCAATGTGGCACGATGGGCCATCAGAATAGGCTGCGAAGTCTCACGACTGCGAAGGCGGCAATGCATCTGACGGATTCCGTCGGATGTCTTTAGGGCGAGCGGCTGGGCGTCAGCCCT
>JAYSPO010000951.1:0-2477 GCA_043722015.1 Candidatus Kuenenia sp.
GATCTGAATTCCTGAGCGAATTGTTTGCTGAACCGAATCCAGTGTTCCCCATCCGGCTTCATGCCGGTGGAAACCAGGATTGCCGACTACCAAACGAACCGCCCCACTGTTGTTCCGGCCCCCAACTGGCTTCATGCCAGTGGATGCGAGGTTTGAAAACTTCGTGGATTTGTTGTCAGCGTCTCGGGCGCGGGACCGGCCATAGTTTTCAAACCTGGCTTCTACCAACGCAAGGTCGAGTGGGGAGCGGCCTCCTGCGTTCGTTTCGTTTAGTTGCCAAACCGTTGTCCACTGGCGCGAGGCCAGTGGGGCCAATAGAACTGTGGTTCTTCCCGCTTGAACTGCGAAACCTTTGGATCACGCAATCTACGAAAATGCCATTGAAAACTCAGGACTGGGGAGATCGCACCCATGGAAGGAAAGTCGCAAAAAAACGGGGGCGTTGTCCTTGCCGCGCCAAATCTCTACCTGCAGACGCATCGTTCTGCCGCCGGTGCTTTGTTGATCGCCAGTTCGGCCGTGATCGACGCATTAGGGGTCTTTCTGCTGCTGCGGTCAGTCTTTGGTCCGACGTTGCGGCCATTCCTCGGGCTGTTGCTGCTGTTTGGTATGAGGCAGATTTGTCAGTTACTGACGACACTCGATCCTCCCGATGGCATGGTTTGGCATGATCCGGGATTTCCCTCGCTGCTGGTGACATATCATGTGGCGACGGATTTCTTCTTTTCCGGGCATACCGGTATCGCAGTGCTGGGAGCTGTCGAGCTGGCACGTTTGGGAGACCGGCGGTGGCTCTACTGCGGCCTTGCGATTGTCGTCTTCGAGGCAACCACCGTGTTGTTGCTGCGGGCGCATTATACGATGGACGTCTTTACCGGTGCCGTGGCCGCGCGCTATGCCACGATTCTCGCCGACCGGATCGTCCCAATGGCGTGTACTTAAGGAATCCGACTGGCGAGCGGGGTACGTAAGTGCCCTGATTTTCCGCGTTTTAATTGCAACATCAGGGGATTGACATCCCCCGCTCGCCTGAGGTCCGCGCCATTACGGATCGCTCCGTGGCGTGATTTGCAGCTTGCCAGGATATTTCGACGGGCTGCCTGAGCAAAATCTTCCGCATGGAGGAATTCTTTTCCGCGAGGCGTGTTAAGTCTCTGCTGGTGACGGAAGTCAGCGGATGTATTTCCGGGCAAATGTGTTGGAGATTCTGTCATTCTCGGCACGATCAGTGGAATTGCCCAGGGGCAGAATGTCGCTTTCGGTATGCCATCTGCGGTACGCAGGTTTTGGAGAGTCATGTTACGTTCGTGCTTCCAGCAGGGATGCCTGATGCTGATGGCGATTTCGTTTCCCGATACCGTGTCTTCCGCAACTCAGTTTTTGGACGCAGCCGCGCGTCCGGATGCTGCGTCGAGCGCGAAGTCGCAGGCGATCAGCACGGGCGATGAACGCTTGTCTCCCGGACAGAAATCTGATCAACCGACGAACGACGACTTCGAAGCCATGCTGGCGTGGATGATCAGTGGTGTCGTTCCTTTGGTCCAGCCACCAGCCGTTGCCGAGGCAACCGATTCAAATGTGACTTCTGATTCCGTCGAAACGCAGGTTGGCGAGATCACAAATTCGTTTGGCTTCCGGCAGGCCACAAATCAAGCTGGAACAGCACCGTTACAGGGAATTGAGTCCACGCCTGCATCCGGGTTGTCACAGGACGCGTTGAACAACCCCGACGCTTTCACAACCGGCGTCCCAGTGGAACTCGGCAGCCGTCAATCAACCACTCCCTCAGGAGTGACTGCTGAAACGTATCTAAAGAGTACTGCGCCATTCCGCAGCGACGAATCATTGAACGGTGTTGCAGCGCCGATGCGATCTGAGTCCGGTCCGATCAGTTCGGATCCCGAACCGGATTATGATTTGGAGTTCCTTCCGTCGGACGCGCCTTTTTCAAGCCCGGCTGTCCGCGATATGGCAGCAATGCCCCAGGCACAGACAACGGCGTTCAGTACTCCCGTGGAAACGGATTTCGCTCGATCCGCTACACCTGAGGCCCTTTCGCAGGATGCGATCGATGCATTGGAACGGATCGGGCGATTGCCAGGTTCAGTGATTTCTCAGGCTCCTTTATCCGCAATTCCGGAGAATACGCCAATCGTATCCGCATTGCAGGTGCATGCTTCATCGGCATCCACGGTGCTGGTTGCGGTGTCTGCCGTTGATGCGAAACTGGTATCCGCAGTTCCGAGCACTGAGCTTCCGATCTCAGCAACGATGTCATCCGTACTGACTGAATCCAGTGGATTGAAATCGCCGGTGCCTGCGTCCGTACAGGCCACAGCCGTTTTGCCTGTAGCGACGCCATCCGTTGCTGCCACGCCGAATGCCACAACATCTGTTCCGGTGTTACCGGTCATTGATGCATCCGTGACAATAACGCCGGTAACCGCAACTTCTGAGAAGGACGTAACAGGCAGCAG
>JAYSPO010000952.1:0-4000 GCA_043722015.1 Candidatus Kuenenia sp.
TATCACGTTTCGAGCGGCAATGAGATGATCAAAAATCCGGCCACCGATCATTTTGTGTACCGCGATCACTTGTTCCGCGGCAGTGATCTGATCGCCACCGGCGTTTCCAGCTTCGGACATTTTCAGGGTGTGCATTACCAGAATCTCGATGGCATCGAAGATTACATGGAAACCGTCAATCGTGGCGAACTGCCGATCAATCGCGCGTTGCGACCGACGGCTCACCAGATGCTGATTCGCGAACTGGTCCTGTTGATGAAGGAAGGCCAGGTCGATCTTGGCCGCATCAATAAAAAGTACAACGTTCGAGTCCAGGAAGAATTCGCCGCGCCGTTTCGAAATCAGCAGACTGCCGGATATCTGACGGTCGAAGGTGACCAACTGAAACTGACTCGCAAAGGATTGTTGCAGGTCGACAGCCTGCTGCCGGAATACTTCGAACCTCAGCATCGAGCAGTCAGGTATACGTAGTTGACGATGTATTTGGAGAGGCATTGTGCCGAGAATGCTCAGCAGGTCCGAAGCAGCCGCGCTCGTGGAGGGATTACGTCACTGGCCGTCGGAGTGGCTTGAGTCCGCGAATCCCATCCGGCAACATGACGATTCGCGAAGTAGTCACGTCGGGCTACCGAGCGACAAATCTGACAATGGTGTGCCGGACGCGGGTGAACCCTCCACGGTCGACTGACAGACCGTTTCTTCACTCCAGACGTGAATGAAACCGGCACGTACTCGTTTTCGCACCCTGCCCGAGGCAGTCTACACGGTTCGCGAGATTGTCCCGGTTGATCAGCTGCCAACGGTTGTGTCAGCGGAGTTACGGGAGTGGCAGTAGCAACCAACAATCGGCCCATTGGCCGAAGTTCTCTTCGACGCTGATTCGAATTCGTGTCAGGCCGTGTTGGTGATTCAACTTCAGTCGCGAGATGAGCGAATGCCCGATCCAGCGGGCAATCAGTTCCGCCGTCGTATTTTCAACTGGCAGGATCACACAGTCCTCGCGTGGAAAGACCCACCGGCGGTTTTCAAATCGGGCAGTGACTTCGCGATTGTCGTCGGAGACGTCAACCTGAATCATCGGGTGCCGTTCGGGCAAAAGCACGCGGTGATCCAGTTCGTGCACGAGTGTCTGAAGTCCATCGCGGAGAGCGATAAAGTCGAATACGTAGTGATTTTCATCCAGCGGCCCTTCAATCTCCGCTTCAACACGCCAATTGTGCCCGTGAATCCGTTCGCAGATATTTTTATTAAACGTAATGAAATGTGCGGCGCTGAAGACGAGCGTGTCCTTAGTTACGCGAACGCTCCAGGTTTCCGGGGAAGGTTTTGTCATCAGTCAGTTTTCCTTTTGAACCAGTCGCCAGCTGGATTCAACCAGCCATCGCGAAGGGCGGTAAACAGAATCGCGGCGATCAGGTCGGCCGTAGTGCCTGGGTTACGTCGATTGCCGTCTTCGCGCAGAAAGCCGTCGAAGTCCTCGAATCCTGAATCGGCATCGTGGAACACCGGCCAGCCGCTGTCGAGCAGTTCCCGGGCCTTCTTGCGAACAACGTCGGACATCTGCTGACCACATTTACGGGCAATCAGGCTGTCGCCATATTCCACCAACAGTCGCACGGCAAGCCACGAAATCTGCTGCGGCTGCGACACGGTCATCGCTGCTGCTTCTCGCAACCAATCCTGACCGCATGTCAGCACATGATGAAATCCGTTCACGTACTGCGCCGCAACCATGTCACGATCTGCGGCCAATCGCATGCACTCCAGCAGATTGAGCGTCGGTTCGTCGTTCAGATCCTGCTCTTCGGCTTCTCCCAATCCTGTTGGCTGAGCCATCCGAATGGCCTCATAAACCAGCCGACTGTCTGCCACGGTTGTCGCATCCAGCACTTCCAGAATTCCCTCCGAAAGCGACTTGTCGCGGGGAACTTTTGCGAGCGGTGAAAGCAGCAGAATGATGCCAAGATTCGTGTTGTGATTCACAACGCGGCGAGTGGCCTGAACAGCTTTGAAAACGGTTTCCCCCAGAGTTTGTTCACACGCTGCCGAAAGCACCGGTGCAATCGCCCGTGCGGACCTGAGGAAATCGTCGATGGACGCATCCGCAAATTCCTGCTCAGGAGCTACGTTGCCCGGTTTGGGACTCATTACTTCCATCGCGCAGGCAGTCTCAATCAGTTCAGTGAGCGAGAGATTGCCGGATGGCGTTGTAGAAAAATCTGTCACGGTGGATCGTCCGTTCGCGACGTCGCTCCGCGACTCGCATTCATGTTCAGGCCCCGGCTAAAGCAACGCCACGTTGTCACTACGATAGGGCATCGTGGACCCTGGAGCAATCGCCCTGAGTATCGTATGCTGCGGTTCATTGAAGTTTATGGAGGATTCACGCATGGTGTGTTTCGCTCCGCTTCACACACCCTACTAAAGTTGTCACAATGCCTGCTGCGAGTTTTCCGACTCCTTCTCAGCGGAGCAAATCCGCAGTGGAGCAAATTGATGGCACGAATCGCATTCATCGCTTCAATGATCCTGGCGATCACGCCTCTGTCGGCCGACGATTGGCCGCAGTTTCGGGGCCGCAATTGTTCAGGAGTTTCTACGACGGACGCACCGCTGCCGATTCAATTCTCGGCGACGGAACGTGTGAAGTGGTCAGTGAAACTCGGTGACGGGATCGGGTGTCCGGTTGTTGCTGCGGGGCGAGTTTTTACCTCAGCCATGATTGATGACCAGACGGTCGGCTTGTTCGCCTTCGATGCGGCATCAGGCCAACAACTCTGGATGCGGTCATGGCCGATTGGTGACGTGGACGAAATTCATCAGACGAACAGCCATGCCGGAACAACACCTGCCGCCGACTCCGAACGCGTCTACTTCTATTTCTCCACGCTCGGCATGGTGGGGCTCGACGCGCAGACGGGTGCGGACATCTGGCGAAAAGAACTGCCGGTCCCGTACTTCGTATTCAAATGGGGCGCGGGAATGTCGCCGGTGCTTTACAAGGATCTGGTACTGTTTTGTCAGGACGACGATCTTCATCCGGCGTTGTACGCATTCGACAAACAAACGGGGGAGATGCGGTGGAAGGATGATCGCAACGACATGGCGGTCAACTATTCGCACCCGGTGATCTGCGAAACTGCCGGTGGTGACGAGATTGTTGTCGCCGGCACCGGAATGTTGATCGGATACGAACCGGCCACCGGCAAGCGACTGTGGCAGGCTAAGACTCTGCTGCGCAATATCAAGACAACTCCCGTCAGTCGCGACGGTATCATTTACGTGTCCCTCCAGAGTAAAGGAATCGCCAGTCAATGGCTGGCGTCCATCGATCAGGCGGAAACAGGGAACAGCGATCACAAAGTCTCAAAAGACGAGGTGCAGAAGTTCTTCGGCAAGCGCCCCGTACCGGAAGCGTTCTACAGGAAGACTTTTGAGCGAGGCGATCTGAACAAGGATGGAGTTCTCGAAGGTCGTGAGCTGGATATCGCATTCCTGCCTCCCGGCAACGCCGCTGGCGCAGCATTCGACGCGAATGTCGCAGAAGATGAATTTGTGCTTGCAGTGAAAGGGGGAGGCCGAGGCGACGTGACGCAGACGCATGTGCTCTGGAAGCATCCCACCAAACACACGGACCATATTGTCTCACCGCTCGTCGTCCACGACCGGATGCTGCTGATCAAGGCGGGCGGGATTGCCACATGCTTCGAAGTCGGAGAAGGCAAGCCGCTCTTCGGCCCCGTCCGTATCGAAAATGCAGGCGACTATTTCGCCTCTCCCGTGTCAGGCGATGGCAAGATTTATGTGGCCAGTGAAAACGGAAAGATCGTCGTGCTGAAAGATGCACCGGAACTGGAAGTGCTGGCTGTCAATGATATGGGCGACTCGATCCTGGGAACACCCGCGATCGCTGACGGTGCCCTGTTTGTCCGCACAAGAAAATCTTTACTAAGAATTCAGTAGAGGCACCCCAAGTCTGTAGGCCGGACCAAGCGCAGCG
>JAYSPO010000953.1:0-4466 GCA_043722015.1 Candidatus Kuenenia sp.
TCTGCAATAAATGTTTCTGCCACACCAGAGCTGACTTCTGCAATGGGACCCCTGAAAATCGCCACGAGAAAACAAGTATTCAACTGTTAGTAGTACGGATAACCACAGATTTACACGGATAGAAATCAACGGTCAATCTGTGTTCATCCAGGTCCATCTGTAATCTAAACTGTCATTCTCGAATTGTCGTGAACGTCAAACTGCATTGAATTCGGATCGCGAATTTGTTGGCTGGGCCGGGTGCATCCGCCCATTCGTGGAACTCAGCCCGCTCAGAATGATTCGATTTGCAGCGGAGCGGCCACGGATGGCACGTTCGTCTAACCGCGTGGGCAACGCACCGTATTTCAAATCTCAAATCTCAAATCTCAAATAAAACAAGCGCGGCCCGCTGGGCACGCGGTTAAGCGAGCCAATGCCAACCACGTGCAGAATACGAGAACTTACGGCACGGCTTTCATTGTGTAGAATCCTTCCGCGGGCCACAGAGCCTGCTCGGTCGCCACAGATTCAGTGACTCCGATCTCGTACACGAAACCGGCCTTCAACGGTTGAACGTTGAGAATCGCAGTCCTGCGATCATCGGATAGATTCACGGTGGTGGGAGTGAGCGTGTAACGTTCTGAATCGGGCGTGGCGTAACTGCCGCTCCAGAGCCGCGTGTATCCCTGAACCGACCAGTTTGTCGCAATATTCATCAGTGCCGCGTTTTCCAGCGGCTTGAAGAATGTGACCTCAAAGCCCGCCTGTGTCGCGCGGATTTCGCGAATTCCATTTGGCATCGACGTGTCGACTGTCAGGCGTTCGATACTGCCGGTGTTTGCGCCACCCTGCCAGCCGCTGTCCCAGATGCTTCCAATGTACAACGCTCCGTCGGAACCAATGGCGGAAGCCACAGGGCCGACAAAGTTGCCTCCACCGCCAGGCTGATCAGGACGGCTGAAGCGATAACATGCTCCTTGTTGAACGCCCCTGACTTCCTGAACCGTGAAACGAATGAGACATCGAGTATCGTACTCGCAGCCGATCCCATGTCCGGCCAGATCCGGATTTGCAAAATTGTCCGGAAAAAACAGGATGCTGTTGACACTTCGCGTCCATGGATGCGGAATCATCAACGCAGGCGTTTCCGGAGGTACGTCGGCCGCAACTTCGTGGCGTGAGAGAACGCCGTAGTGTTTTCCGAGCATCACATGATTGATCTCATTAAACGTGTTCTGCACACCCTGATTGTCGGTTGCAAACAGGTTCTGATGGCGATCAAAGGCCAACCCCATCGGGAATCGAAACGCGGTTGCGATCGGGGAGATGCGCCCGGCGGAATCGATCTTCAGGATCGTGCCACGCCAGCGATCGTTGTCAACTGGTCGCTTGTTCTGTGAATAGTCGCTCCCCAGGCCGACGAACAAATTGCCGTTGCGATCCCGCACCAGTGCCGTCGTCCAGTCGTGATAATCATCGCTGAAACCCCAGCCGGACGCCACGACGTCGAACTCATCCGCGCGTCCGTCACCGTCCGCATCACGCAGCCGCAGCACTTCCGGCTTGTGTGCGACCAGCATGGAGTCACCATCGACCTGAATTCCATACGGCGCGGAAAGTCCGTCGGCAAAAAGCGACATGGAATCCGGCAGTGCGTCACCGTCGGTATCGCTTAAGATCCACACGTCTCCCTTGAGCGACGACATGACCATGCGACCGTCCGCTAACCATGCCATCCCGGTCGGCATGATTGCAGATCCAATCGGCAGCCGCCGTCCCTGAAATCCGGGAACGACGGTGATGGGATCCGCGATACTGGACAGTTTGGCCACGGGCGGCGGCGAAAGGATGAGCGGAGTGACGTCACACAGATACTGCAAGGTGACGCCTTCACCTTTTTTCAGGCGTGGAGCGTCCTGCAATGAATCATGCCGGACTGCTGAAACGTACGAGACGTTCCAGGGAATCTCGCCTCGCGATTCTTGCACAATCTCTGAGCCTAGTTGCAATGCGTATGGCTCGGGGCAGTCTTCGAGCACCACGTTCCACGTCCAACCGGAACGATCATTTTCGCGTGAAATCGGCGTCAGTTCGAAACTCAGGATCGTCTGTATCAACGGTCGAGCAGGATCATTCCATGCAGTCGTCGGCGCATGCGTCGGCAACTCACGATCCGGCTTTCCATCTGCATGTTCGGGATCAAAATGAAATCGCACGCGAAGCGATACCGCCTCACGACTGACGCGGTACGCCAACAATTCAGCCTGACGACGCTCGTCGATCACCGGAAGCATGAATGACGCATCCGGATCGTGGGTGTTGAAAAGCTTCACAAAAGGACCATCGCCCTTCGTCTGCAAAAGAGTCACACCGGCCATGTCCCAGTACCAGCTTTTTCCTTCGGTACGCTGCCGCGAGAATTCACCGATTGTCCACTGCCTCAACTGCATCGAATCAAGATCCAGCAGCAGGTTCTGGCCGTTGTCAAACCCCACCGCAAAAGCACGTGCGACACTGTCGCGTTCCTGAATGTTGCCGATTGTGAAAACATCCCGCATCACGCGCGGAGGATCGCCGGGAGAAAGCGTGATGAATTGTTCGTAGCGACTTACAACCGTCGGTGGCGAAAACTTTGGATCGGCCAATGCCTTCCAGAGCACCGCGATCTGCTCTGAAAGCGACTCTTCAGGCAAGCCGCTGACCGGCTTTCGAATGGCAGGCATTTCAATACCTGGTACCACGCGAATCGGATTTCGCATCCAGCGCATGAAGTAACGTGAACGCACACGCTGGCCTATTGTCATAATATCTGAAGCGCGTGTTCCCATCGCAACATTCTTCGGTTCATACGAACCAGCAGAGTGACACGCGATGCAGTTGAAACCTCCGGCACCGGCGAGCTGGTTTCCAGTCAGGAGTTCGCTTGTAGTGGCAATCACGGGATGTTGCGGATCAAGATGAGTAAACAATTCCTGGCGCGCTACATCCGCAGATTCGGGAATACGATCCGAGCCCACAAAGTAGCGCACGATGCCCTTGCGATCCTCCGCTGACAAATCAAATCGCGGCATTCGAACCAGCAGCCAGGGAAGGCGACGTTCTTTTTGTTCGCCCGCCACGGCGCGAATCAGATAGTCGTCCTGTAGCCTGTCGCCGACAGCCGTGAGTGGCGGTGGAATCAACGCCTGACTTTGTCCGCGCAGATCGGCTCGCATGGCTTCGATTGTGGCCGCCATTGCAGACAGGCCGGTCTGCTGATCTCGATCGTGGCAGGCAACGCATCCGCTGCGGTGCAACAGAAGTTCTCCTCGCGCGAATTCCGCAGACGCAGGCAGATTCGTATTCAGTGTTGCCAGCCAGCTTCGGATTTTGTCAGTTTGAATTTCATTCAGCTGGAATCGCGGCAACCGCACTGAAGCGTTTTCTGCGGACTTTGCTGTCGCTGCAATACAGTTGTGCCGATCACCGTTCCTCGCGTCGGCCAATGGACGAAGTCTGCTGACCTTTACCGATTCAATTCCCGAAATACGGTGACAACTGGCGCAGTTCGCTTTCGTGACCAGCTCGCGACCGCGGACGATGGCGGCGGCTGAAGGTGTCTTGTTGCGGGAAATCTCCGGAACTTTCTCAGACTTCTCCACCAGAGCTGCGACGATCTGTCTTTGTTCGTCTTCCGAGAGCGTGAACACAGGCATTCGATGATCGAGGTTGATCGCTTGTGGCGTCTTCAGCCACGTTGTCAACCACGCAGCACTACGGCGTTCGCTGAGTGTCGACAGATCGGGGCCCTGATAGGGCGCAGCGTGTGGTTCAAACCCAGGTGGCAACTGCGACATTGCATGACACGCTGCGCAGCCTGTTGTCAGCAACAGCTTTTGCCCGGCATCGACATCTCCAGATTTGAATTTCTCAGCTTGATTGATCCCGGTGCCGCTGCCTTCCGAGGCATCGATCAGAAACGCGGCGATATCTTTCGCTTCCGGTTCCGAAAACCCGAACGCGGGCATGGAACTCCATGCACCGACAGTTTCCGGTTGCGTCAGTCTGCGAACAATTTCGGCATCGCTTGTGTTGCCACGCAGCCGCAGTAAGCTGGGGGCCTTGAGCGTCGGCAATTCGTCCAGACCCGTGTGGCATGCTGCACAGCGAAGTGCATCGACAAGTCGTCTCCCCTGCTGAGCATTCAACACAGGCTTTTCCGCACGATGAGTCAACGCATCCGCCGGGATGGGTTCAAGCGTAAACTCCGGAGACGACCAGAATAGCTGCATCCTGAAGTCTCGAGGATCAATCGTATCCGGATGTTTCAGCGTCGTTTGAAACACAATCTGAATCCGATGATCTCCGGCGGAGAGATCCAACGCCGTACCTGAAGCAAGATCATTCGGCCCTTCCGCCGCAAGCACGATTTCATCATCAACTGTAACCTCCACGCCCCCCGACACCTGTGCGTGAAACGTATGACGGCCTCCGGTGCGAACCAG
>JAYSPO010000954.1:0-1596 GCA_043722015.1 Candidatus Kuenenia sp.
CGGCAGTTGCCGGACCGGTGACAATCGTGCCGTTTAGACATAGGGAATCGCGGCACCCTCGCAGCTTTCTCAATGGGCGTTTGTCGTCATTTCGACTGCACCATTTGACGGCGAAACGAGCCCTCGCAAATCAAATTGTTGGCTGCTCCGGTGTGTCGGACCGGAGCAGCCACGACAACTTCTGTTTCACACTCCGGTCGTCACCGACGCAGTTAGCCCGACTTCCCCAGTTCGCTGAAGAGAGACAATGTTTTCGAGGGTTTTGGGGGTTTTGGGACAAAAGTTCCCACTACATTTTCTTTTGGATTATTTTCGACGGCAGTTTGAGGCGGAGTTTTTCCAGCAGGATTTGTTGGTAGTCAGTCGGTTTCGAAACACAGCGGGTACGAATCTCGACACCGCTCCGAGTGGGAAGCACGACGTCCATTGAGCGGATGTCCGACAGCTCGGCAAGTAGGCGCTGAGGTTCACTTCCCAAGCCGGCTTTGTCACAAAGTTGCCCCAGTGTTTTCCACAGCACGTACGCCAGAAAGCACACGAAAATGTGGGCCAGCACGCGATCTTCTTTCGTATGCCAGATCGGGCGAATTGATAAGTCGCTCTTGTGGATTCGAAATGCCGCTTCGGCTTCGGTCAACTGAATGTACGCTTTCCAGAGTTCTTCGTCCGACCAGTCGGCGACGTTTGTCCGAAGCAGATAGCACCCGGCACTCAGCGTCGCCCAGTCACGAATCGCTTCGACTTTTGACCATTCGATCTGAGCAAATCCCTTGTCGGTCTTTGTTACCTTCACATCAAACAGTTTTGCGGCACGCGAATTCCTGCTGAGCAGACCACCGATCTGACGTTCGACTTTTTTAGGATCGCGTTGTTGTTTTTCGCAACGTGCCTTCATGCGAATGAGCGCCTCTTCGATCTTTTTTTCGAAGCGCTGCGTGATCGCCTCTTCCTTCTTTGATCGTTCACGACTGCGGCAGAGAATGAATCGATCGGGTGACGAATCTACGTCTGATGTTGACGCCTCATCATCGTCATCATCATCTGAGTTCGGCCATGGCACAATCTTCACTTCAAGTCCATCGCGGATGCTGTGCCAGTCCTCTTTCAGAATGTCCTGTTCGAACTTCTTCAGCATCGATTTCGGTGTGCCGACGATATAACGTCGGCCACCTGCGAGCAGGAATGCAATGTTGTCTTCACTGACCATGCCTCGACCCATTACCCAGATGCGATCGCTCTTTCCGTAACGGCGTTCCATGGTTTCGACGATGCCTTTGACCGTCGTCACATCCGCCGTATTTCCCGCGAAACCTTTATATCCCAGCGGCATGCTACAGCGCGACACCACCAGCCCGATGCACACCTGTTTGCAGTCGCCGCGCTGATCGCGCGAGTGGCCACACTGTGCCAGCGGGAAGTCGGCTGGGCCTTCGAAGTAAGTGCTTGTGGCATCGTACAGCAGCAGGTCGTATTCCAGTTGAAACGGTTTCCCCCCAGACGATCTTTCAAAATGGACTTCGAGTGCTTCCTTATGCGGCAACAGTTGATCGAGCGCGCGGTACAGTCGATTGTCGTCAATGCGTTCTTCGGGAACAC
>JAYSPO010000955.1:0-3383 GCA_043722015.1 Candidatus Kuenenia sp.
GCCCCCGCCCGACTCGTCCCCGTCCCGACCGCTCCCAAGTTCGGCCTGACCGCGTTGGAGTCCGTCTCGACCGTTCCCGTGTTCGGAGCGTCCGAACACGGGAACAGCGCTGATTTCCCCTGTTCGGTGGCTCCGACCCCGTGTTCCACCCACCCGTTCCCGTGCTCCGTTGCGCCGAACCCGAGAACGCTCCGGCCGGACAGGAATTAATCTCACCCAGTCAGAGCCTCCAGATGGAATCCATCCCCTGAATTTCCAAGAGGTTACGTCCATGCTTCCTGACGAACAGGATGGTGTTGGAGTTACCAAGCCCGCGTATTCGCAGGGTGGCTCTGTTCTGGGGTCGGGCGTTCCAATTTCAACTCACCCCGAGGCCGATGACATCCGACCTCACTCACCCAGCTCCCGAACAGCCACCAACTCACAGAAGTTCCGTAGGGGTCTCCCCACCATCGTTGGTGGGCACAGCCCACCCTACTTCACTCGGGAACGATCCGGTCGGGCAGTGAGTAATCTCCTCCAGATGGAATCCATCCCCTGAATCTCCAAGAGGTTACGTCCATGCTTCCTGACGAACAGGATGGTATTGCAGTTACCAAGCCCGCGTATTCGCAGGGTGGCTCTGTTCTGAGGTTGGGCGTTCCAATTTCAACTCACCCCGAAGCCGATGACATCCGACCTCACTCACCCAGCTCCCGAACAGCCACCAACTCACAGAAGACTTGCAACGCTGTCACCAAATCATCCGAAGCCGTGTCACGCCTAACATGATTGAGATCGTTCAAACAGGGCCACCCAGCGACATCAGCTATTCGGCAACGATGATCATCGAATGTTGATCGCACCGACACCGACAACAAGCAGTTTACTATGAAGTGCTAGTCCACTCGCCGGGTCATATTCTTTGGGTGTAAAGTGTGCGCAAAGCCTGAATTGGCAGCGGCCAACAAATTGCGCGGGAGATGTTAATTCTTCCGATTGAAACTCAATGACGCCATCCACTTCCTTGAATGAGGCGAAAGACTCTTGCAACGTGACCTCACGATTATTGGCCGCATCAAACTTATAGAATTCGGCCGTCATCAATGTGAGTGTTCCCACATCCTTCGGCCATTCAAATTTTCCGTGTACTCGAATCGGACTCGCTTGGGGAAACGATTCGGGAAGCGGAATTGTGACTGGCTCGACCAGTGTGACGTTCGGCAATTCCCCAACATCGTGTACTTGAACAGGCGGTGTCGGTTGATTGTAGTTCACCTTCTCTTTCGAGAGTTTGCTTGTTGCCGTTGGGCTGGCAGCATCGTGGTCACCACACCCACTGCAAAGGAGGAGCAATGAAGACGACAGAACGAATTTCCAAATTTGCGATTTCACGATAATCATCTCCCACCCCCCGTCACATCGGATGTGACGGGGGGCAACTTCGCCTGTTTGTGAAATACTCATGTCATTGCGTCACGGTATGCGGCATCGTTGTGCAGCTTCCAACGACATTGCCGGTGGTAAGCTGCTTGAACTCGACATCGAATTTCCTACCTGAACCAGGAGACCACGGCAAAGGCGGCAGTGTTTTAGTCCAAGTGTAGCTTGCCGGTCCGCTTCCATTGACCGCCACTGGGACATTGTTTGCTTCGGGCTGCCATTGCCCAAACATGTCGTAGTACCCAAACGAACAAGTCCCGCTAACGGCTCCGATTGTCTCGAAGTTCTGAAGGTTAAGCGTGATGTCCCCGTGACCGTTAACAGAGGCTATTGTTCGTCGTGTGGACATGTTTACTGGACCGTTGATTGTCACCGTAAAAGCCCATGCCGGATTGATACAACAACACATCGCCAGTCCAACGCACCATTTCTTAATCCAATGCTTTCTCATCTTCATGTCCCCTTGTCAATTCGCCCCGGCAGCGTCGTTATTGCGACCCCCGAGTCGCTGCCAGACTCGACGATCGATGTTTTCCGATTGAAATTCCAAGTGCCCATCCACATACAGGAGATGGACTCCTCCGGCGTGCATACTTCCTGCGGTGTGAATTCCCTTAATGACTCCGACTCCGTTGAGGCAACTCGGGCGATTTGGCGGAAGCATGTGGTTGTACTGCCCAAGACCAATTGCACCGGAATACCACGGAAATCCATGAAACTCGCTACCTGTCCACCCGAGACTTGCAGGGTCGGCTGGCAAATACTCACACAGATCACGGTAGACATCGACCTGAAGTGGGCCATACATCAGTGGCGTCTCC
Source organism: Candidatus Kuenenia sp. (assembly GCA_043722015.1). Taxonomy (GTDB): domain Bacteria; phylum Planctomycetota; class Planctomycetia; order Planctomycetales; family Planctomycetaceae; genus SXXK01. The sequence continues at coordinate 2,244 of JAYSPO010000955.1, forward strand.
CAGACGGCTCGTAAGCGTCTTTTTTCAAGCCCGCCAATCAACCACTCACTGATCGCAGCGACGTTGGAGGTGCCATCCGTGATGTCCGAGAGTCGAATCATTGGGCAGGGGGGGCCAGAGTACGTCATACCCCACACGCCAAACGCTCCATCGAAAGTGAAGTTGCTGGCAACCAGTCCCGAGCCAAAACAGGAGGGATAGCTGCTCGCAGTCACGGTCCCGCCCCATGACCACTTTTGTATTGGATCGACGTACTCACTGGGGCACAAATAAAGTGGAATCTTGATTGGTCGAATCCTGTCGTACGCTGGTTCTCGTCCCGCCGACTGAATCGTCGGATCGTATCGCGAATAGATGTCGCTCATCCCGAGAAACGGGAGCAGTGTAAATCGAAGCCCCGATCCATTGGGAAGGACACCGTACAGTGACTCGTAGTCAGCGACACCGACGCCAATCTGCCGCAGATTACTTTGGCATCCAACGCGGCGCGCGGTTTCACGGACTCGCTGCACCGCCGGAATCAGGATTGAACAGAGCATCCCGATGATCGCAAGCACGACCACCATCTCAATCAAAGTGATGCCGTTTCGCCGAAGCTGAATAGAGGAACGATTCATGATTGATCCAGTGCGTGGAGTCTGCATTGCAGCGCTGCGTCAGCGATCACCAAGTCTTCATCGAAACGAGATCAGTGGCATCATGCGTCCAGCGGTAGCCGTCCATATTATGTGGATCGGGGGTTGATGCCCGCGCAGGAGTGAAGAGTGCTGCGATTGAAAGCTGGAAGCCGGTTGCTGTTGTCTTCACCGATACAACGAACACGTTTCTGGCAAAGATTCCGCGCTGTACATCCGTCAATTGTGGCAATCGACCACAGTGGCAGCGACTTCTGCCTACTGACGCGGCTCGCGCTGCCAGACTCACAAAACAACGGCGTTCTAACGCGACTTGCGGAACGCATGGCTTGGAGCTTGGAGCTTGGAGCTTGGAGCTTGGAGCTTGGAGCTTGGTTGCGCTGTCATGTTGATCCCATTCCAAAAAGCGGAAGAGCAGGGACAACCGGGCTGGCGATCACGCCGAAGGGTTACGGTGGCCAGTTCCTTGGCAACCAAGACACAGTCGCAAGATCAATGCGACGAA
>JAYSPO010000956.1:0-2219 GCA_043722015.1 Candidatus Kuenenia sp.
CGCAACTACATCGCCCAACCCATGCTGACGCTCTCGACCGTGCCGACGGTCATCAATCAGACGCTCGCTCCGCGACATGTGGATCTGCGTCCGTTTATCCTGTATGGTGAAGATGTCTGGGTGCTGCCCGGAGGACTCACACGCGTCGCCCTGAAAGAAGGATCAATGATCGTGAATTCGTCACAGGGTGGAGGCAGCAAAGATACCTGGGTGTTACTGAAGCATTGAGAATCACGTTGCCGGCCCCATTTAAGAATTTCTCACATGTTATGTCGCGTTGCTGAATCATTGTTCTGGATGAGTCGCTATCTGGAACGCGCTGAAAACCAGGCCCGATTCATTGAAGTCACATCCAACATCGCGCTGGGATATCGCGGCAGCGAACTGGACCTGTGGTCGTCTTTGCTGCACGCGGGCGGCGACGTGGAGAATTTCAAGGAAACTTACTCCGCGCCGACTCAGGAAAATGTGATTCGATACCTGCTGTTCGATACCAAGAATCCGAATTCGGTTGTCAGTTGCCTTGGGGGGGCCAGGGAAAATGCAAGAACGATCCGCGAAAACCTGACCACTCCGATGTGGGAATCGGTCAATCGGTTCTATCTCCGAGTGCGCAAGGCGGCATCAGAATCCAATCGGGCCATTAGGCAGCCGCACAGTGTTCTCGAACAGATCAAACGCTCTGCGCATCAGGTCATGGGCGTAATTCAGGCGACATGGTCGCGCGGCGAAGCCTGGCACTTTTCCAGCCTGGGATATCATCTCGAACGTGCAGACAAGACCTCACGAATTCTGGACGTCAAGTATTTTATTCTGCTGCCGGACCCCACGCATGTCGGTTCCCAGGTCGATGTCGTCCAGTGGGCCGCACTACTGGAATCCACCAGCGCGCTGCAGATGTATCGCCGTGAATCGGGCCGGATTGAACCGGCGAAGGTCGTGGATTTTCTGATGCTCAACACGCGTTTTCCCAGATCCATGCGGTTCTGTGTCCGCGATGCCGAAAACAGCATCCGCGCGATTTCCGGGACACCCATGCATTCATTCAGCAATTCCGCAGAACAACTGGTGGCACAGTTGAACGCCAAGCTCAACTACGCACGGGCGACTGACGTAATCGGCAACGGACTGCATCAGTTCGTGGACGATTTTCAATCGCAACTTAACGGCATCGGCGCCGCTGTAGCCGAGAGTTTCTTCCAGGTCAACATGAACACTCGTCGTGGCATGCAATCGCAGTCGCAGAGTACGTTTTTTCGCTAGTGCGCTGTCAACAGTAGATCGATAATTGGCCGACCGTGGTACTCCCGCGAACCGACGTTGCATCGCAACAGTGGGCGGATACAATCCCTCTGGTTCTGAATTGGAATTGAGGTCATGGTGGAGCCAGTTCATTGTCGGTTGTGCTAAAACCATTTTCCTGGCAAAGGATGATTGAAGCCGTGGAAGCCGTTCGTGAACGAGCCCTGCGCGCCACCGCTGCGTTGCGGGCTGCCAATATCCCGTACGCCGTCGCCGGTGGCAATGCCGTCGCCGCATGGGTCGCGCGAGTCGATCGGGCGGCGGTGCGCAATACGCAGGACGTGGATATTCTGGTGCGTCGATCAGACTTCGATGCGGTAAAAATCGCCCTCGAAGACGTGGGATTCAAGCACCACGAATTGATGGGCGTCGATTGCTTTATCGACGGTCCCGACGGCAGCCCTCGAAATGCGGTGCATTTGCTGTATGCCGGTGAAAAAGTCCGGCCTCAGTATGCCACGCCGTCCGCCGAAGTTACAGAAATCGAACATGCGGAAGAATACGACGTGCTGGCGCTGGAAGCCCTGGTGAGAATGAAACTGAATTCATTCCGCGACAAAGACCGGACGCATTTGCGGGACTTCATCTCGATCGGCCTCGTCGATGCGACATGGATCCCAACGCTGCTTCCCGCACATGCCGAACGACTGCAACAACTCCTCGACGATCCCGACGGTTAAGTCCAACCCGGCGAGCGGCATGCGTCAGCTTGCCGGTACGATGCGATTCTGTGTGTTTGCAACGTCCCGTCAGTTTGGGAAGCAGCCAACTGCGAGACTCAATATCGCAGTTTCCGCCGTTGCGAATCTTGGATACGACGGTTCTTCTCGGATTTTAGTGGCGACACGGGGAATTTCTGGGGAATTCGGAGTTGCGTTGATGGGTTCAAAGTTGCATTGGATACCGTCATTCAGATG
>JAYSPO010000957.1:0-3598 GCA_043722015.1 Candidatus Kuenenia sp.
ACGCGAACACAGTCCACGGCGCAGATCAGCTTGAAACCCTGTTGAGGCAGGAAGTGATCGCCAGCATCCCGAATGATGCCCGCAGTCCCGCATTTCAACTGGTGGATCCGCACGACGAGTCACTCGACGTGAACGACCGAGCTCGCTCCTATCTGCATGGTAACTGCAGCATGTGCCACCACAAGGGCGGAAATGCGATCGTGTCGTTTTTCCTGACGCGGGATCTGCCGTTCGATCAGATGGCCACAAACAAGGGTACCAACATTGGAACCTTCGGAATGCAGAAGGCAAAGATCATTGTGCCCGGCGATCCGTTTCGATCCGTGATGATGTATCGCATGTCCAAACTGGGCTACGCGCGGATGCCGTACATCGGATCTCAAGTGGTTGATAGTCAGGGCGTCTCGTTGATCGCACACTGGATTCAATCGCTGCCGATTGATCCATCCACGGAGATTTCCGATCCGCAAATCGCGGCGTCGTCACGGCAGGCGATAATTCTTTTATCATTGGCGGAGATGACTTCCGACGCAGAAGAGCGCACCGCAGCCATTCAGCTACTGACTGGCCGCACGGAAGGGGCGCTCGCACTGGCGGTACGATTGCACTCCCGCGATCTACCGCCTGCCGATCGCGAAACGGCAATCGAGATAGTGCGCAACGCGAGTAGTGATGTTCGCGGGTTATTTGATCATTTCGTCCCCGAGTCACAGAGAAAGAAGACTCTTGGAAGAACGTTTGAGCCGTCACTCGTGCTCTCTCAAACCGGCGACGCGCTGCGTGGCCGACTGATTTTTTTCAGCGATGCAGCACGCTGCCGAGCCTGTCACCATACCGACGAGTCCGCTTTATCGGTGGGGCCAACACTTAAGGAGATCAGCAAAAAGTATATGCACACATCCGAACTGCTGCAGCACATTGTGCAGCCGTCGCAGAAAATCGATGACAAGTTCGCGGCGTGGACGGTCGTCACGAACGACGGTCGTGTGCTGCATGGGCTGATGGAGAGTCAGTCGGCAAGTCAGGTGGTTCTCAGGATGGCCGACCGCCAGCTGGTCACGATTTCAGCCACCGAGATTGACGAGCTGCAGAAGAGCACCAGGTCACTGATGCCCGATGGAGTGTTCGCCGACCTGACCGCTCAGGAGGCGGCTGATCTGCTGGTGTTTATCCGATCGATCACCGAAACGCCAAAGTAACGCGGCGATCAACAGTATGTATTCTCATGCTCCAAACCCGGTGAAATCGGGATCAGCGACATGAGAATGCACTGTGAGATGGCGGGGAATGTTCAGCGTTTCGTCAAGACTTGATCCTGGGGTAGGCCTGAACAGGCGACCTTTGGAGTGCGGTGACTCGTCACCGCTTTCTGTTTCAGGGAATTTGACGCTGGGAAAGACGTTTGTATGTTCTGCCGACTTCACGTGAAATTGAGATGGAATATTGGCGGTTTTCCCAGGCGGATTGACAAAAATGTTGTGTTGGAAAGGGAAAGCGGTGACAAGTCGTCGCACTCCAAATGACGGTCGCTTGTTTCAGCATTAGTGTTTGTGATCAGCGTCGTGAGCGTGTGCGATCTTGCCGGAGTACGACTTGCCATTGATCATCACCACCAGCCTTGCTGACGCGTCGTGGCTCTCGAGATCTTTCGCGAGTTCTTCATCCTTGAGAGAAAATCGTGAAGATTTTCCGTCCGGGTCTGCAGCGTCACGATCGGCAGGCAGTCTGAATTGTTCGGCGTTGCCATCGTGAGTGATGTTGATCGTCAGTTTTGTGGCATCGATCGGAACGGCCACCTTTGCGGCACTGTCGAGGATATACACGGATACGCTGCCGCCTTCGCCATGCACAACTTCTGCGTGAAACTCTTCATTCCCAAGTTCCACCAGATCACCGTGGTGTGGCCCCTCACTGGGATGAGCATGCTCGGCGTGCGTGTCCGTTGCTGGTACCCGGAACCAGCCAGTCGCCAGTCGAGCTTATTCAGCACGATGTTGGCGAGCAGCGGACTGATGACCCCGCCCCCTGTGGCGTACCGATCGTGGTGGGCTTGAACACTCCGTGTTCGAGTACACCTGCTGCCAGAAACTTCTTGACTAAATTCAGGATATTGCCGTCAGCCACTTCTTCGGCCACAGCATCGACAATCAGTTTGTGCGGGATGTTGTCGAAGAAGCCGGCGATGTTCGCATCAAGAGTGACACGGTCTCCGTCTTTGTGAAACGACAGCACCCGTTCGATCGCCATGTGACAACTGCGGCCCGGTCGGAAACCAAACGAGCACTCGTGAAATTTTGGCTCGAAAATCGGCTCAAGCAGCCTACGTACCACTTCCTGAGCAATTCGATCTCTGACAGCCGGAATGCCAAGCGGGCGTAATTTCTTACCTGAGGCGTCTTTAGGAATCCACACGCGTCGCAACGGCTTTGGAACGAATTGTTCTCTCGTCTTCAGGTCGCGTTGAAGCGCAGCCAGATTGGCTTCGAGGTTTTCCTCGAACATCGCAATGCTGACTTTGTCGATCCCTGCGGCACCACGGTTTCGCTTGACCGCTTTAAATGCCTGCATCATCATCCGGTCATCGATACGTCCGGTCAATGAATGCACTTTCTGCTTTTTGGCCATGAGGGCCATCCTTCGTTATAACAACCGCCGTCCTCTTCGCATCCGCCGCTTGCCCGCGTTCTTTAGCCGTTGCTGGTCGATGTCCAGGCTCACAGGGCACGGACACGTCATTTTGTGACGCTTCGACGCCGCGACTAACCTTGAGCCTCTGCTGATGTTGTTCGGACGGACTAAAACAGGTTTCTCCTTTCGCTCAGAGTTGCCTTCACCGGCCTGTTGAAGATCGATGCTGACTTCGCTGAACTACTCCGGATCTGCTGTGGTCCCTTGAATCTGACGGTGCCTTGCGGCTTCGTCGGATTCCCGGTTTACCGGAGAAACGTCGTCGGGATTGATGGTGCATCCTGCTCCCTCGGTCTCTGCTCCTCTCGCGTTACCTCGGCTTTCGTCTTCGACTTATACGTTGGCTTACCACTGGTCGTTCCGTTTTGGCGGCGCGATTGCAGCGGACGAGTCGGGACCTCACCGGTCAAACTCACGAACCATTTTCCTGAGGTGAATCCACCAGACACCATGACGCTTGACTGACGGCTGACCGTATCTGCCGCCAATCGACGATCCCTTGAGGTCAGAATCACCATGCTTCACCAATTCGCGGGGGCTGGCACTTCGCCGAGGCCGAAACGTGAATCCTCCCCAGGTACTGTTTCCTGGATCCTTCGTTACCACTGTTGACGTGACACTAGCTGCGTACCTCCATAAAATTTCGAGAAACAGTTTCCGGACAGGTACGAGCCCGCCCGGGCAGGCTTCGGTCGCCGAAGCGACCTCACCGTTTGTTGCGGGCTGTCATTCGACTTCCCACGACTAAGTTCGTGAGCCCTGCGGCTCACGCGCGAATCCAGCTACCTGTTTTGTGAGGGGTTCTAAATCTCGGTTCTTCTCGGATTTTAGTGGCGACACGGGGAATTTCTGGGGAATTCGGAGTTGCGTTGATGGGTTCAAAGTTGCATTGGATACCGTCATTCAGATG
>JAYSPO010000958.1:0-4206 GCA_043722015.1 Candidatus Kuenenia sp.
CATCTGAATGACGGTATCCAATGCAACTTTGAACCCATCAACGCAACTCCGAATTCCCCAGAAATTCCCCGTGTCGCCACTAAAATCCGAGAAGAACCCATTTATCAACGTTCTGGAAAGTGCCACAGATCGTGACGCCTGGAGATGGTGCGTGGGAAGGTTGGTGATACATGCCGACAGGATGAGCCCGCACGGACGAATGCAAATTGCCGATCTGCTCGTCAGGCTTGATCCCGTTGGCGACCGCGGTTACGAAGTAGCATTAGGGATAAGACAGCAATTCCTGAAAATACTGACTCAGCTTGAACGTGGAGCGCAGGTTCGGATTTCTGCGGAAACCATGACGATCCTGCTTGATCATCAGACGTCGTCCGAAAGATTTTCTCCCGATCCGTCAAAGTCCGCCATTTATATCGGCGATATGAGTCTCAATAGTTTCGCAGCTGGCGTTTTGGCGATGATGAACGCTGAGGCACTCGCCTCACTGCTGGAACATCCGGGCGCGACCGGCCAACCCCGCGAATGGCTGCTTCAGCGATTTGAGGAACTTGTGTTCCACGACGGGAAGCATGTGTTGCTGCCGCTGCCGGAACCCTTCGGAGAGCGGCAGGGCAATTACGAAAACCCTCCGAGTGCGATTCCAGCGGCGGACGTGAACGAACACGGAGGGCTGACGCCCAACCGCTCGCCGTCCGAACCGCCGCCGCGAAGATTTCACAACCTGCATGACGCCACCGCATGGATTCAGCAGAACTGGCCCGACTTCGATCTTGAGGCCACGCATCGTTTCAGAACTGCACAAGACCCCATCCGTCTTGAACGGATGGTGAATGAGATGAGACTCGCGACCGAAGTTGCTGCTGGCCCCATAGAAACTACACCGTTCGCACCATGCTTTCGATCTTTTCCACCATCCGCACGAGGCGGATGGGGTTGTGGTGCGTCTCGTGATTTTTTTAGCCCACCATCTTTGCTCACCGATCCGGGCGAGCCGGATGGGGTCGCGGAGATGCTGCATGGGCCTTTGGCCCGGCATTTTCGTTTAACGGCGAGCCGCAGGCGTAGGCGAAAACGCAGCTCCGACGCCTGCGGCTTGTCGTTAAACTACTCGCGCACCTGCTTCACAAGTTTATGCACCGTGGCCGCGATACGGTCTTCAATGTCACCGGCCCAGCGGAAGGCGGGACGGCCGTATTCGTACAGGTTTGAGCCGCCTTCGTAGCCACCTTCGTCCCAGACTCGGCGGGACGGGATATAGGAAATCATGTCGTCGGCATAACCAAGAACCCACGTGCCTTCGCCGAACTCGGCTTTGAAACGCAGTGCGTAGTCGACGACGGTTTCCGCGCCCATGCCGATCAGCAGCATCTCGCTGCCGAGCTGCCAGGCGTGAATGGGATACGGATACGCCGCTGGAAACTGATCACCGGCATCCAGCTTTGACAGCAGTCGTTTCGCCCAGCGAGCTTTCAAGGCGTTGCTGTCCTCGAGTAACACCGTCAGTTCTTCGCGCGACACGACATTGAGATACGCCAGATCAACCATCTCGAAGGCCAGCTTCAGGCGGGACGACACGGGTTTCAATGGCTTCGCAAGGACGTCTTCCACGGCAACGGCCAGCATGTGCCCGTACTTCTCGCACAACTCGACCTGACGACGAGGCAACGGGTTCTGGTCGCCACCGCAGGTATTCACGAACATCACCGTCGCACCGGGATGATTGTTCTCCAGTTCCAGTTGTGCGAAGCCGGGATAGTCGCCGCACCAGGTGGTGAAGCTCAGCGTTGTCGGATGGCAGGCATAACCAAACAGAACGGCTTCGAGCTTGCCATCCGGTCGAGTCACGGTCAGGACCGGAACGGCATGATCCACCGGACCCACCAGCGGAGTTCCTTTCGCGATCAGATCAGCAACGTCGGCCTCACGATTGTTGCGGCGATTTACGGCAAACGTCGTTTTTCCATCGCCAGTCTGCAGGCTGGCCTGGGTGAGTCTGGAAAGAGCCTCGCCGACGAGTCCGACGGTTCGTTCCACCATCAAATCGGTGTACTCCATGACCAGTTGTTCCTGCTCGGGCTCAACTGGATAGTAGTCAATCAGGTCATCGCCCAGCCGAGGACCGCAGTGATTATGAGAAAATGTGAACATGATCTGAGACCGCTCCAGCTGAAACTTCTCCTTCAATTGTTGGAAGACGCGATCACTCATCATCTTCGGCACGCCCTGGAAATCGCTGGTGATCAGCACGGCCCGCTTTCCGCTGCTGTCTTCGAGGGCCAGGGCCTTCATCCACAGGTCATGGAGTTTTCCATCCGGCGCTCGTTTGGTCCCATAGCCCGCAAGCCAGACCGATGTTTCGGGAGTGATCACTGTTCTGGCCACACCGGCTTTCCATCCAGCTGCGGATGTGTGCTCGTCGGCCAGGGATGCAGCGATCTCACCGAGCATGCTGCCCGAGAATGCCGTCGCCGAAATCGTCGCGGCCGCCACACGGGAAAGGAAATTTCTTCGCTCAAGTGGTTGAGGCATCTTATGTCTCCCCGCAATTCTCGGTGATTCGAAGGCGTGAGCAGGAAGAGTAACAAGTGCGACATCCAGTCGTCACGCGAGGGAGCGGTCGCTGAAGTAGGTCCTTTCTGCCGGAAAGGACTTTCGCCGACAGGCGAACCGCCATGGGACGCACATCCGCGCCACGTCGCCACGTGGCCGTTCATCCAAATTCTACTGGTCGCTGGTCGCGGCGAGCCGCGAAGTCCTCCTCGGCAAGGAGGACCTACCGAAATTCGCGACCGCACTCGGTACATGATGTGGTTCCCTGAATGCTCGTCTCGGCGCGGTGAGACGGCTACAGTAAGCCGCAACTGCGCGAAGATTATTGCGGCCTGAGGTTTGTTCTGAAGGAAAATGATATGCGATCCATACTACTCAGTATCATTCTCGGCGGTCTTTGCCAGCACCAGACGGTCGTCGCCTTTCAGGACATCGATCTCGGCACCGTCACCGAAAAGCATCAGATGATCCCGATGCGGGACGGGAAGCATCTCTCAGCGAACCTTTATGTTCCGCAAGGCGAGGGACCATGGCCGGTGTTGTTTGAACAACGCTACGCCGACATCAGTGGCGCGGGAACACGGAAGGCCGCCGCGAGCCTGGCAGAGGCAGGTTACGTGGTGGCGATGGTCAATTATCGAGGCACCCACAAATCCGAAGGCACCTGGGTTGGCTACCGCGCGCTGGGCTGGGGCGAACTCAAGGATGGATATGACGCCTGCGAATGGCTGGGGACGCAGCCCTGGAGCACCGGTAAGGTCGGGACGTTTGGAAGTTCACAGGCCGGATACGCGCAGAATTTTCTGGCGATCACGCAGCCGCCGCATCTGACTGCGCAGTACATGGTCGATACGGGGCTGAGCCTGTTCCATGAAGGCTATCGCATTGGCGGGACGACTCGCCCGTCGCGATTCAAGTCGCTGGCGGGAAACTGCCGTGTGCCAGCCGACAACGATCGCTTGTTGGAGGAATGGATGACGCATCCGCACTACGACGACTACTGGCGCGATGAGGATTGTTCGCTGCACTTTGACAAGATGAACGTGCCGTGTTTCACGATCGGCAGCTGGTACGACTTCATGAATCAGGGCTCCATTGCCAGCTTTCAGGGCCGACAGCTGCACGGCGGAGAGAACTCCCGAGGCAAACAACAACTGATCATCGGCCCCTGGCTACACGGTCGACTCAATAAGGGCAGCAAGGTTGGCGATCTGGTTTACCCGGCCGACGCGACATGGCCGGAACTCGACCATATGATTCGGTGGTTTGATTACTGGCTGAAGGGCAAGGACACGGGCGTCGAAAGAGAACCCGCTGTGCGCTATTACGTCATGGGTGCAGCCGGTGAGCCGGAGGCTCCGGGCAACATCTGGAGAACTGCGGATGATTTTCCGCCTGCTGCCGAATCGACTCCGTTGTATTTTGCTGCGGACGGTGTGCTGACGACAGCCTCACCCACACAAGAGATGAGTGTGACAAGTTACGTCAGCGATCCGCTGCACCCCATGGAGATTCCGGGGACCGGCTTTCCAGGTGCGACGAATGCTCAGGCTTTCGAAAGACAGTCGGAAGTGCGAACATTCACAACAGAATCACTGAGAGCTCCGATTGAAATGACTGGACGAATTCGCGCCGAACTGTACCTGTCATCCACAG
>JAYSPO010000959.1:0-1057 GCA_043722015.1 Candidatus Kuenenia sp.
CATCTGAATGACGGTATCCAATGCAACTTTGAACCCATCAACGCAACTCCGAATTCCCCAGAAATTCCCCGTGTCGCCACTAAAATCCGAGAAGAACCATTTCATTCTCAGTTCCGTCAAGACTGAATGTGTAATTGGCGGTTTCCGGCGCCTCACCAACAGTCACCCGATTCTCAAATTCTGACGGAGCACGTTATAATCTGCGACGAGTGCTGCTTGCAAACCTCTAATCTCGTCGTCACCGATCGGAAACCGGATGATTCTGCATGTGGACATGGATGCATTCTATGCGTCCGTCGAAGAACGGGATGATCCGAGTCTACGCGGCAAGCCTGTCATTGTGGGAGGAACTCCGGAGGGCCGGGGCGTTGTTGCCGCTGCGAATTATGTGGTCAGGAAATTTGGCGTGCATAGCGCTATGGCAACGGCCAAAGCGCTGAAGCTCTGTCCGGATGCCATCGTGTTGAGGCCACGGATGGAACACTACGCTCAGATTTCGAATCAGATCCGCGAAATCTTTCATCGCTACACGCCGGTCGTAGAACCGTTATCACTGGATGAGGCTTTTCTGGATGCCACGGGATGTGAGCAGCTGTTCGGATCCGTCGAAACCATCGGGCGCGCCATCAAGACGGACATCCGGAATGAACTGAATCTGGTCGCATCGGTTGGTGTCGCTCCTAACAAGTTTCTGGCCAAACTGGCAAGCGATATGGACAAACCGGACGGCTTCACCGTGATCGAACCCGATGCCATCCAAAGTGTTCTTACTCCAATGTCGGTAGGTCGGATCTGGGGCGTTGGAAAGGTCACCAGTCAGAGATTTGACCGTCTTGGAATACAGACGATAGGCCAGCTCAGAACACTCAGCCTGCAGCAATTGCAGGATGAGTTCGGCCAGCACGGCGAGCATTTCTGGCAACTGGCCCGCGGGATCGACGATCGGGCCGTGATTGCGGATCGGGAAGCCAAATCAATTTCGCACGAAACCACTTTTGCAGAAGACATCTGTGACATGGATGTCCTCCGGGCGTGGTTGATGGAACTTACCGAACAG
>JAYSPO010000960.1:0-3120 GCA_043722015.1 Candidatus Kuenenia sp.
GTGAAAGGGCTTACGGACAATCGCGGGCTGGCACTGGGAGTTGCGTTGTTGTTCGGCGTGCATCCGCAGAACGTGGAAGCAGTCGCATGGGTCTCGGAGCGAAAAGAACTGCTCTGCATCTTTTTTGGGCTGCAGTCGATGCTTATGTGGCAGTGGTCCCGCATGAGCGGGAAGTTACTGCACCGGTTTCCTGCCTATGTACTGTTCGCGTTAAGTCTGCTTTCAAAGCAAATGCTTGTCACGTTGCCATTTCTGCTCGTGGTTCTGGCGATTTGTCCGTTGAAGCCGGACGACAATAAGATTCAATGGACACAGATTACACGCGCTGTTCGTTCCGTCTGGTGCTACTTTTTTTTGGCCTTTGGCTTCACCGTCGCAGTGTTCGCCGCGCAGCGATCCGGCGACGCGATCATATCGATCGATGTGTTACCAATTCGGTTTCGGCTGGCGAATGCCGTCCAAAGCCTGGTCCTTTATGTTGTTCAGACTCTTGTGCCGGTCCGGCTGAGTCCTTTTTACCGTCATTCGATGATGGACACTTCTGTCCCGCTGTCTCTTGTCTGCTTTGCGATTCTGCTGGCTGCGGGTGTATGGGTCTTCAGGAATCGGAGCCACCCAGGTATTCTTGCTGGATCGCTCTGGTTCCTGGGGACACTGATTCCGGTAATTGGAATTGTTCAACTTGGCGCAGCTTCAAGAGCAGATCGTTATGTGTACTTTCCCCATATTGGACTCTTTTTGTTCATCGGTTCTTTGCCCATTTTTCAAACAAAATGCCGACCGATCGCAGTCGTAACGCTCCTGCTTGCGGCAGCGACTTGTTGCAGCATACAGACTTGGCGGCAGTCGCAAATCTGGCGCAACAGTATTACCCTGTGGACGGCTTGTCTGGAAGCTGATCCCGACAGTTTTCGTGGGCACGAGCAACTAGCGCTAGCACTCCTGGTTGACGAGCAGATTGACGAAGCAATCACGGAATCGAACATTGCCTTGCGATACATCGAAAACCGATCACTTGGAGGAACGTATACGACTCTCGGCTGTGCTCAACTTTTCAGTGGTGATGTCGAAAATGCGGTGAAAAACCTGCGTGAAGCCATCAGGATTCGTCCGGATGATTATCGAGCGTTAATCAATCTGGGATATGCGCTTCGAATGACGGACCTCAGTGAATCAAAACGACTGTTCGCACAGGCATTGAAGTACTCTCCGATGAGTGTCGAGGCCATGGGAAACCTCGCGAATTGCGAAGCGGAAGAAGGCAATTTCACAGAAGCCATTGAACTGCTCAGAACAGCCATGAACATTGATCCTGAGAATTCGCAATTGAAGGAAAATCTGAGGACATTTCAGGAAGCGCGACGGTTTGTCCCGTCTTCTCAATAATTCGTCCAGGCTTAAGGAAACCTTCACAATCACTTTTCATAATGTCCTGGCGGTACTGAAGTTCGGTTTGTGGTCGGATGTCGACAGGAACAGATCAATGATTCTGGAAGATGTTCTTCGCTTGATCGGCTGCAGCGAGTCGTCCGACAGCGACTACATGCCTATTGCCTGTCTGCTGAACAGTGGATATGGGTGTGTGGGCTACTTCAATTCTTCCGTCAACGAGAGGCTGAGCGACACCATCGTGTTGCTCAACATGCGTCTGGTGGATCTTCGTGTGGAAGAAGGTCATTCACGTCGAGGTCGAATTGCGGACTTCAACGATTTTCTCCAGGACGTGGTCGCACAGCACGTGCAGGCAGATGAAGACGGCGAAGAGTCCGAACCCATTGAAGGCACGATTCCACTGACTGCGATTCCCGTCGGAGAAATAGCCATGCTCTATCCAGTGGCGCATATCGCAGAGCTGTTGAAGTCCGCGAAGCGCGTCACGCCGAATGGTAGTTCTGATGCGTCCAGCGAGGTCCCCACGTTCCTGGACTTTAACAACAAGAGCATCGTGCTCAAGGTGTTGCGAACGCAAATCTGGTGAAACGGGTTTGGAAGTCGTTTTGCTCCGGATCGCATCGCTGATTCTCTGCAGGTAGTCTCCCGTGTCCATATCAACCATGCCGACCATTGATTCAGTCGCAGTTTGTCGAGCGGCTGCGGCCAGAATGCGACTGCTGCAGATGCACTTTGAGAGCGGCGTCGGACATATCGGCGGAAACCTTTCCTGCCTCGATATTCTTCTGGCCATCTACCACGACGTCTTGACGGAGTTCGATCACTTCGTACTTTCCAAAGGGCACGCCGCCGGTGCTCTCTACACAGCACTGTGGTCGGTGGGACGGTTGTCGGACAGTGACCTGAAAACATTTCATCGTGACGACACTCTGTTGAGCGGTCATCCTCCGGCCAGAGGTAATGCCGACATTCCATTCGCAACCGGAAGTCTGGGTCACGGAGTTGGTCTCGCGGCAGGACTCGCACTGGGTCAGCGACTGAACGAGACGGCTGGCCGAGTGATCTGCCTGACATCGGATGGCGAATGGAACGAAGGCTCGACCTGGGAATCGTTGATCTTTGCGAAACATCAGCAGCTCGCGAACCTGGTCGTCATCGTTGATCAAAACGGATTGCAGGGATTCGGCACAACATCGGAAGTTGCAGATTTGTCTCCACTGGCAGATAAGTTTCGGGCATTTGGACTGACGACATTGGAAGTTGACGGGCATGACCAGACGGCGCTGACATGCGTCATGAATTCCACTGCCTTTCCGGGACCACTCATGATCGTGGCGAAGACCATTAAAGGAAACGGCGTTTCATTCATGGAGAATCGCCTGGAATGGCACTATCTCCCGATGACCGTTGAGCAGTACGAGCAGGCCTGCCAGGAGGTCGCAGGCCCATGAGGCAGGCATTTTGCGATGGCCTGATGCGCGAACGTTCGCGGGCCGATTTCGTTTTTCTGACGGGCGATCTGGGCTTTCGCGCGCTGGAACCGTTGCAGGATGCCATGGGGCCGCGATTCATCAATGCGGGTGTGGCCGAACAAAATATGGTATCCGTCGCGGCGGGTCTGGCCAGACAAAACTTCAGGCCGTGGGCTTACAGTATTGCTCCGTTTGTGTTCGCAAGGCCCTTTGAGCAAATTCGCAATGATATTTGCCTCCATCATTTGCCGGTCGT
>JAYSPO010000961.1:0-2586 GCA_043722015.1 Candidatus Kuenenia sp.
CGGAGGCATTGTCAGGCTGACAGTCAAGGAGTCTATGCAAGACCACAACACTCTTCCCGATCGAGCCACTCTCGATCAGGATCCTTGCCAGCTCATCAAGGCAATTGGCATCGCGCGTTGCGTCGAATGCTGATTCCAGCACGATCTCCACATCGAGGATTTCACCTTTCGATTCATGACCGATAGCCAATGCAATCGCCGCCTCTGCTGTGTGACCCAGCGTTGACTGCATGCGGTCGGTCAGTTGACAGGCCGCATCATCCTCCCCACAAAGCCGGTAGTGACGCACGAGACTCAGCCAGCCGACAGCAAACTGCGGACAGTCCCGAATTGCCAGCTGCCACTCTCGTGTGGCTTCGTCATTTTGCTGAAGCTGCTGGTAAGCAACGGCAAGGCTGTGAAGGGCCTTGTATCCAACAATTGACGGATCAAAGCTGCGGAAAGTGCGATCCAGTCGTTCAGTCAGCAGTCTCTCGAAATCGTGAACCGCATCCTCAAATTGGTTGAAGTCCAGATAGAGGTTACCGCGCCGAAACAGCAGCTCCTTGTCACCCGGATAGAGAGTCAGGGCGGTGGAAGCCGTTGTGATTGCTTCCTCGGTTCGCCCAAGGCGCTGCAGGCTGTTGACCAGCAGTGAGTATGCCTTTGCCACTTGCGACTCTCCGTCGCCGGATACGTCGATACAACGTTGAAGGAATCCAATGGCGTTTTCGTAGTTGCCCGCGTCATCGTGTGTCATGCCGAGATTGAACAGCACAAACGGATGGTCGGGTCGGTCCTCAAGGTCCTTGGCGAGAATCCGAAAGTCGCGTTCCAGCTTTATCGCTCGAATCGCCAGCGTCGGATCTGACCCGGAATGCACCACGAAGATATCGGTGAAAGCGACATCGCCGCCGGCCCGCCGTATCGACGGAAGAATCTGCTCGTGGATCCGATGCTCAAATCGCAGATCAGGACGATTAAGAAACAGTTTGACGTGATCGACGACCGTCATTTGCCCGGGCTCAGATATTTTGCAATGCACCTGCATGACATAGCCAAACAACTCTTCCGGATGTGTCCCATACACCAGTTCACGAAGTTTTCGTCCCTGTTCCTCTGTAATAATGTCGTCTGAATCCATCCAAAAAATCCATTCGCCGCGCCCATGTTGCAGCGAGACATTGCGTGCTGCTGAAAAGTCATCGCACCACGGAAACTCGAATATCCTCGCTCCAAACCGTCGACAGATCTCGATAGTTCTGTCCTTTGAGCCGGTGTCGATAATGATGATTTCGTCCACCCAGGGATAGATGCTTTCGAGGCAGGCTTCGATCGTGTCCTCATTGTCGCGGACAATCATGCAGAGCGACAGACGGATGTGTTTGCGCTGCAGCAGGTGAATCCCGTCGAAGATGCTGAGAACAGAATACCGATCGGACAGGTTGGCAGGTCCGGCAATGTGAGCAACAGCACGATGTCGTGTTTGGCGCGGTTTCGGAGCTGGCTCCCATTTGTCCCGATAGCGTTGTTCGTTTGTCCTGAGGATTTCCGCAAAGTTCAGCCCCGCACCTCGGAACGTAGCGCTGCCAAAATGATGCACAAACACATGATTGGCGATGATCGCACGGAATCCTGCATCCCGTGCGCGTCTGCAAAAATCGTCGTCTTCGAAACACCCGATTTCGAATCGTTCATCCAGCAATCCCACTTGGTCCATGACTTCACGCCGAAACAGCATACAGAAGCCAATGAGCCTGTCTGTCTCGGTGAGTTGCCGGTTGGATCGGCAGTCCCAGGCAAAGCCATCGAGACTGGTCAGATCCGTATACGTTACAGGAATTTGCTGCTCTCCGCTGACGTTATTGGACACCGGTCCTACAAGGCCGTTGGCGGAATCATCGTAAAGAGCCTCCAGCAGACCGTCGAGCCAGCCGGTCGTGACGATGCAGTCGTTGTTGAGCAGCAGCAGTTGTTGACCGCTGGCTATCTGCAGTCCCTGATTGACGGCCGGTGCAAAACCACGATTGTCGGCATTCAGAATGATCTTCGCGCCCGGTATGGACTTCAGGTAGTCGGGCGTGCCGTCCGTGGAACCGTTATCGACAAAAATAAGTTCGACGGCTTCGTCGGTTCGCATGAGGATGCTGTCCACACACTGCCGCGTTGCCCACAGTTGGTTGAACGTCACAATCACAATCGACGTCAGTCCGTGATCGCGCCTTTGTCTCGGCTGAGATCGGACCAGATGCTGATAGATGAAGAATTCTTCGGCATCCAATGGTGCGAGACCCTCAATCGAGAGGTTTCCGATGTGTACGGTTCCTGGATCGCCGGACTGTCGCCAGTCTTCGTACCCCGATCCGGGCACAGCCGTTCGTATGCAGATTTCAAAGCCTGCGCGATACAGCAGCTTATCCAGTTCTCGCCGGGTGAAACAACGCACATGATCGTCATCGAGCAATCCAGCTCGCTCGTAGGTCCAGTTGCCGTCGATCAGGCCGGAAATCACACTGTGGTGACGGCTGTTGGGAACGCTGATGACAAGCGACCCGCTGTCGCTCAGCCACTGCCGACATTTGCGCAGCACCTCTACCGGATTTCGCA
>JAYSPO010000962.1:0-5961 GCA_043722015.1 Candidatus Kuenenia sp.
GCCCGCAACCCAATCAACCTAATCAAATCACAGTCGCGGCGTCCTGTGGCGAAGGTTTTGCTAAGTCGGGCCGAACGGCGTTGTTGTGTTTCGGCCCAAAGGGCCAGCAGTTCCAATAGCCTGGGCCAACGGCCCAGGAATTTGGCATCCCCGCGATTATCCAGGCCCAACGGGCCGGTCATTCGGCGATTGAACGGAGGTGAATCGAATGGTCGGCCCGTTGGGCCTTTGGTGTGTGTGTGGCCCGTGTTCCTGGCACGCTGGGCCAGGCTATTGGAACTGATGGCCCGTTGGGCCGCAACGCATTGAATGCGGCCCGATGGGCCTTTGGGCCGGAAACGCAGGTGCGTGGTCGTCTGAATTCTTCTCAGCAAAACAACGCTCTCAACGTTTGCTGAGCAGGCTGTCTGCAGCGGAGCGCAACGCACCACCAGCGAAAGTGGAGGCAACTGGTGTGTTTCGCTCCGCTGCACACACCCTACTGTGGTGAGAACTGCTGCAGGTATTTGCTCAGATGCAGCTTACGGGCCGTGTTTTCTGACGTCATATAACGGATCTTGCCGAAGATCGGACGCTCAGGACCCCAGGCGCGATCGTAGCGTCCGAGGACCCAGAAGATACCGGAGTAAGAATTCGGGTTGCGTCCATCCACCGCAAAACGATTGTTAAGTTCAATCATCGTATCGAGCGCCTCGCGCGGTGTCGCAGACCATTCCAGAATCTTTTTGCCCCATAACATCCGCAGATAGTTGTGCATGCGACCTGTGGACGTAAGCTGATACTGAGCGGCGTTCCACAGCGGATCGTGCGTCCGGGCGTTCCGCAACTGGTCGAAAGAGTAGACGACCGGTCGTGGATCGGACTCGTGAATTCTGAGAGTCGTCTGAGCCCACTCCGGCAGTGAGTCGTAGCGATCAAAATCCTGGCGCCGTGAACACATGTTGAACCCCAGTTCGCGCCAGGTCACAAGTTCGTCCAGAAACGATTCTGCGTTCTCCGACATTCCCCACCAGCCGGCTCGACTGCCACGCGTCTGCTTCGCGTCGGCAAGGTTATCGATCGACCAGTCTTCTTGTGCCGCAAGACGTTGAAAAACCTCATGCGCAGAAATGTGACCGAAGTGCAGGTATGGTGACAGACCGCTGGACGCATCCTCGTCGGGCTGATTTCGGTCCTCAGCATATCGGCTCAGTCGTGATTCAAGAAAGCTGCCTAACTGCTTTCGAGCGGCGTTCGGGCCACCCGTCATGGCAGCCTCTTTCACAACCTGATCGATCAGAAGACGATCCAGTGCCCCCGCTTCGCAGTTGAGCAGCGACTGATCGGCCGACGGCCAACGTGCGATCAGTTCTGCGGGCGGAGCTGTCAGCCGTGGAATTTCCGGGCTCGCCAGCGGCTCCGATTCCGGCATCACAGGCAGATACACGCTCAGATTCTTCTGCAGATAACGACGAAAGGCATACGCTGTAGGAAACTCCGTGTCCGCCACATGCATCGGAAACAGCCCATTGGAATCGACAGCTTCCAGCTTCACGTCGATGCGGCGCGCGACGGCGTTGATCATGCGCGGCAGAATGTAACACGGGAAGTCGTCAGTCACGATCATGGCCGCCTGAGACGCAAGCCATTCCATCATGCCAGTACCCTGGCCTGCAGTTGTTTCGACAAACGGTACGTAACACTGAGAATGCCGCAGCGCGTGGTCGCGGTTGTCGCGCATCCCCTGCAGCACAAACGCATGCAATCGACGACTTGCCCAGGGATAGTCCAGCCGCAGTGCTTCAACAATCAACAACGGCTTCTGAAGCGCGCAAGCGAGCTCAGCCGCGCGCTGCAGCGCGAAGTTGGATGACAGCCGTCGATAAGCCGTCATCCAGTAGACAACGAATCTGCCGTCATGGCGGACCGGATGGCTGTTGAGATCCCGAACACGAACGGCAGGAGTCTGCGTCATGAGATTGCAGCTTCCGTAACCGATGCTGATGCGGGAAAAAGCTCCAGCATTCGCTGGCGACGATACTCAAAGATTCTGCGGAGGTCTTTCTCTACGACCAGCCAATTGGCAAAACGTCCGCCGAGTGCTCTGTAACGGACGCTGTCCACGGTGAGCGTTCCGCCTTCAACTTCTGCAAACGTATGCAGATGCTCCCAAAGTCGGTATGGCCCGCGAACCTGGCGATCCGTGAATGCACAGGGTGGTTCCCACGATGAGATTTCGGTTTGCCACCCAATGGGAATTCCATGCAGCCGAATGCGATAGTCGACAAGGCTGCCCCTTTGCAGTTCGATGGGTCCCGGCGTGAGGATGCGGAAGTTCAGCCATTCTGGTGTGATTTGCTCCAACTGGAACGCATCACTGAAGAACGCGAAGACTTCATCGCGAGCACGCGACAGTATGACTGAGCATGTCAACACGTAGCATCGATCGTCAGCATCCCAATTGATCTTGATCATGTGATGGCAGATTCTCTGTGAGACGGTTTTCGAAAAACATCGAGGTGTTTCGAGTGAAGGCAACGTCGCGCTGTGGTCACCAGAAATCATGTCTGTTCACGTCAACCACGTTGAGGCCCTGAATCTCAGTCGGCGGAGCGACTGGGCTACGTAGGCGATGTCGCTCCGCCGACTCGCACTCCTGTGCACGCTCTTGCGAAAAGACCGCTGCAGCGTGGTCAGATTAGCGCATGTCTTCTCGCGTCAACCATGTTGAATCCCTGAATCTCAGTCGGCGGAGCGACTGAGCTACGTAGGCGACGTCGCTCCGCCGACTCGTACTCCTGTCCACGCTCTTGCGAAAAGACCGCTGCAACGTGGTCAGATTAACTCATGTCTTCTCGCGTCAACCACGTTGAGGCCTTGAATCTCAGTCGGCGGAGCGACTGAGCGATGTGAACGATATATCATTATGGAGAACGTTTAATTTTTCCCAGAGATTCCGCAATATTTCGCGAATATTCAAACAATTCAGAACATTTATGTTTGTCTCAGTTACTTTATTTCATCCATTTCGGTTGAGATAAAAGTGAATGTTTTGTTACATTTAAGACCGTTTAAGCATGACCGTTGGAAACGAATCGGAGCGTGTCAGATGCCAAATAAGCTCAAGTCCCGTCCTTCGCCAAACCGTCTTCCTCGGGCATTGCCTGAGCCTGCTCCGAAGAAGCTGACCGTGGGTTCGAAAGCTCAACTTCGGGCAAACGCCTTGCTGGCGATCGAAATGCGATTCATTCCGGCAAGCGACTTCGAAAGTCTGGAAAGAAACACAACACCGATCGACATGGCGGTTGACTTGATGGAATCGCTTCGGAAGCAAACGGTCGAAGATCGTCAGTCGGTGACTGCCGGACTGGATCTGGACGAAGGACCGGTGTTCCGAGACTGGAATTCTGACGCCCCGCTGCTGACCTTCGAGCAGGAACAAGTGCTTTTCCGGGCTCTGAACCTGTTGCGATTCCGCGTGAGCAGAATCCGCAGTCGCCTGTCCCCAACTGCTCCATCAAAGAAGGCGATGGACGAGATCGATCGAAAGTTGAATCTCGTCGATCAAATTCGCGGGCAGCTTGTGAATTCGAATCTTCGTCTGGTCTCCAGCATCGCCCGCAAGTTTTCATCACAGAATGGCGATGTTGACGACTTCAACAGTGACGGCTGCATGATCCTGATGGGGGCCATTGACCGTTTTGACTATTCACGAGGTTTCCGCTTCAGTACGTATGCCACGCATTCGATTCAGCGGCATTTCTTTCGCCTCTCGAAAACCCGACAGCGGCGCAAGGAGCGATTTCCGAATGCTGGCTCCGAGATGCTTTCGGCAGTTCCGGACAGGGATCTGGAACTCCCGATCTGCGACGATCCGCAAACAGTTGTGGATAACTTGCTCGCCCGCGCGGAATCTGTCCTCGATGAACGCGAACATCAGATCCTGTTAAGCCGGTTCGGGCTGAAGTCCGAGAACAGCCCCGTTCGGACCCTGCGTGAGATTGCCGCTGATATGGGGCTCTCGAAGGAACGTGTGAGACAACTGCAACTCAAGGCACTCGAAAAACTGCGGGAACTTCTCGCCCCTGAGCTGAAGTTTTCGTTGAGCTGAACGGTACTCAACGGAGTGCACATTGAGAGCCGGATTGCTTGTAGCAGAATTCGTCAGAATTCTGGTGGTTACGCATTTCCGCAGCGACACCCGCAAGCGGTCTGTTGTCTAATCTTGGCGCGGGCATCGCCCGCAACCCAAAGTACCAAACGCACGGCACTCGAACCGACGCTGCTCTTCAATAATCCCCGGAAGAGCGGGAAAGAGTTTTTGACCGCGGATTTCGCGGATTTCACAGATAAGCACACTGCGTGTGACAAGCGAGCAACGCGAGTGCGGGCACACCGAGGATTCACCGACAATGTGGTGCGCCTTCGCAGCTTGCCAGCTGCTTGTCACACCCTACGAATTTCAAAACTCCGGATACCATTCTGAACCTGGATCAACTCAACACGCACCGCAAGAGTGCAATAGCCGTGCGTGGCTTTTCGAGCGAAGGACAATAGAATTGGCAGCTCTGTGCCAATCAATTTGTCATCAACGGAAAGAATCAACAATGAAGATGCAGCTTATCTGTCCTGCCGACCATGCTGGCGGTGCGTCGTCGGGAACTCAGGCAGTGCGAGCCGGAAATCTCATCTTCGTCGGCGGACAAATGTCTCTTGACGAGCATGGCCGAGTGGTTGGATCGGATATTACGACTCAGGCGAAGAACGCATTCGAGTCACTCAAACGGGTTCTCGCCGAAGCGGGGGCCAGCATGGCCGACGTCGTGAAGCACAATGTCTATCTTCACTGTGATGGTGACCAGGCGATCGTGACAGACTTCATGAACGAACTCGACGCGGTTCGACTCACGTATTTTTCGGCTCCCGGTCCAACCACGACCGAGACGTTTGTCAATCTGGATCGGGAAGGCGCATTGATTCTGGTCGATGCCTGGGCCATCGTCGGTGAAGAGAAACAACTGTTGTCACCGCCCGACCACTGGAGCTGGGACAAGCAGTTGCCGTTCTCTCACGGCTGGAAAGTCGGCAATCTGATCTTTGTGGGTGGGCAGCGATCGCTGGGGCCCCGCGGACAGCAATTGGGTGTGGGCGATATTGAAGTTCAGACAGATCATGCATTTCGCAACCTCGACACGATGCTCCGGGCAGCTGGCGGCGACCGCCACAGCCTGATGCGGCAGAACACGTACTTCCGGTTCTTTGGACAGGGCCGGGAAGTGACCAGTTACTGGGAGAAAATGACCAACGTCCGCCGACGCTACATGTCCGTCCCGTCAGCAGCCGGAGCAGGCCTGCGGATCACGGGTTTTCCGAATTCCGACGAGTTGATTCAGGTCGAAGGCATCGGCATGCTGGGAGAAAAGAAGCAGCGTCTGCAGCCCGACAATCACTGGGACTGGAGCATACCGAATACGCAGTTCACTCAGGGCTGGAAGATCGGCAATCTTGCCTTTATCGGAGGCCAGATCTCGGCGGATAACAAAGCCCAAGCCGTGGGCCACGACATCGAAACGCAGACACGCAATGTCTTCAACTTCATCCGCGCAGTGTTGGCGGAAGGCGGGCTTGATGAGAGCGATGTCGCCAAGCTCTACATCTATTATTATGCTCCCGGTGACTGGCAGCAGGTCGCAGCTGCCACAGCGACGATCGCTGCCGTCCAGCGCGAGTTCTACCCCGAGCCCGGACCGTGTGCGACGGCAATTCGAGTCTCCGGATTTGCGTTCGAAAATCTGCTGATCGAAATTGAAGCTCTGGCCGTCTGCCGCGACTGAACTGTTGCGGTGTCAATGCTTGTTTGAGAGGTAGCCGGGGTTGGAGGGAGCTAGTGCCTTGTCAAGCCAACGAATTGGGGTTGAAACTGTAGGCCGGACCAAGCGCAGCGCCGTTCCGGCAATGGGCAGACCTGCCGGAACGGCGCTG
>JAYSPO010000963.1:0-3480 GCA_043722015.1 Candidatus Kuenenia sp.
AGCGGAGCGCCGTTCCGGCAGGTCGGCCAATTGCCGGAGCTGCGCTTCGCTTGGTCCGGCCTACCCCAAAATCAAGTCTTGACAGAGCACTAGTCCTGAAACAAACGACAGTCATTTGGAGTGCGGCGACTTGTCGCCGCTTTGCCTTTCCAATGCGGCATTTTTGTCAATCGGCGTGGGAAAACAGAACGTAATCGGTTTCAATTTCAGGTGAAGTCGATCGTACAAACGAACATCTTTTCCAGAGCCAAATTACCTGAAAAAGAAAGCGGTGACGAGTCACCGCACTCCAAAGGTCGCTTGTTTAGGGGCTAGTGCGGGGCTTAAGGAATTTTTCGAGTCAGGCAGAATCGTGCGGGAGCGAGATGCTCAGCTGAACTTCTCTCAACTCTCGCCTGCAATGAGACAGTCGAGCCTGGACTATAAGTTTGTCAGCGTTAATGTGCTTTCAACGGGATTGCCGCCTTTGCGGAGAATCTGGCACTTCATTGGAGCTGAATTGCTGATTCGGGCATCACGGAGGATATAGCTGATGTTTTTCGGGCCGAGCGTTTCAAAACCGTCAAGCCCCAGCAGGATGTCGCCCTCATTCACAAAGCGGGAAGCGACGCTGCCGGAACGCACCGAGACAACTCTCAGTCCGCCGTTGTATCGCACGGGCTTGCGAGCACCAGGATATGCTTTGCCGGCGATCTCCAGCCGGTCAACTTCGTTCAGGTTTTCAAGACGCAGGCCGAGTAGATCCCAGGCGCGATTCATCACGCTGACTTCTGCGTCGGACACGACATTCATGGTGACCGAGGGGACTTCCGTTGTCTGAGGGCTGGAATTGACTTTCACATCCGATTGCTGCGAAATCGCCGCCACGGGAATTCCGGTCGGCCTGCCGACACCTACGGTCAGTTGCAGGGTCTGGTCTCGTCCGTCACGGGCAACGATCACATCGACAACCTTGCCACGTGGCAGATCCAGCAGTGATCGTTCCAGATCTGTGCCGTCGATCACAGTGATCCCGCGAATGGAACGAATCACGTCGCCAATTTTGATGCCACACAGATCCGCCGCACTTTCAGCAGCAACCTGCTCCACCACTAACTTCTTTTCGTCTGCTGATTTGATGTCTTTTGTACCAAGGCCGTGCGGAATTCCGTTCAACCTTTCGACACTCATCAACCTGGCGATGGTAAGCCGCGCATCATCAATGGGAATTGCAAATCCGATCCGCTGGGCACCGGAACGAATTGCGACATTGATTCCAATCACTTCGCCATTCAGGTTGATCAACGGGCCACCACTATTGCCAGGGTTGATGCTCGCGTCTGTCTGAATCAGATTTTCGTAGGATTGGGTTTCGTCGACTTCCACATCGCGATGAAGCTGGCTCACAATGCCGGCGGTGACCGTGTGCTCGTAGCCAAACGCATTGCCGACCGCATAGACGGTCTCCGCCAACATCAGATCTGATGACGTACCCATGTTCATCACGGTTAACTGCTCAGTTGCAGTAATTTTGATAATCGCCAGATCGTGCTTACGATCATACGATACAGGATGCCCTTCATAGCTGGAACCACCTTCCAGCGTCACCGTAATCACGTCCACGTCCTGAATGACGTGGTAATTCGTGACAATATAGCCGCGCTCGTCGATGACCAAGCCGGTTCCCATTCCGGTGACCTTGCGGGATTTCGATGAGAAGAACTTTGAATCTTTGTCTTCGGCGGACATCCTCTCAGTGTGGATGTTCACCACGGACTTTCGAGACAGCTGAACTGCTCGAACCAATGGCGTATCGCGAGCATCGCCTGCGTTCAGGTAGCCAGGATGCGTCATGCTGGTGCAGAGTGCGGCCACCAGCATAATGCTTCGGATCACCAATTTAGACATTCAGAACCTGCACGATCTTGCGAAACAGAAGATGCTGTTGGTCCGCTTCTTCCCAAAAGCCGTTTTCCGGGATTCTCATTCGTGCATCGACTTCGTGGGTTTTGGTGCTTGAACTCAGCGAAAGGACAACGCAAACTTTACCTCTGTTCAATCTGCGTGAATTTGGGCAAACTCTACCTTTGAGAAAATTCAGGTTGCTCCAGGATCGCGAATTCTCATAACTTGCCTTATCTCATCGCAAAACTTGGCTGGAACGCTGTTTCGCAAGCAAATTCAATGACCGCTTCGCTTTGATCACCCATTGTGCCGGTAGTTTTCCTGCTGTGCATTCGACGAACCCCTGACATCTGTACTCATAAGACTGGAATTCGGAACCACTGCCTCATTCTCGGAACCAGAACATGAACAAAGAAACGCCCACGAAAAGAGTCCTTCGAGAGAGCCGGGAACTGATTCGAGCACAAAAATATGCCGAAGCGTGTCAGCAGTTGCAAAAACTGCTGGAAGAAGACCCGAAAGAAGAGGATGCCCTCGAGCTGCTGGGAATGGCGAGTTTCTTCCAGAAGAAACTAGAACCGGCTCGCGAATGTTTTGAGCGGCTGACTCAACTGAATCCAGCCCATACCAAGGCATGGGTGAATCTTGGGGCGATCCTGAATCGCATGGGAGAACACAAGAAAGCAACAGACGTTTTGCGTCGAGCCCTGCAACGCGACAGAAAATGCGCCGAAGCTTATTACAACATGGCAATTGCTCACCGGGCGTTGCAGATGAACACGATGGCGATTTCTGCCTACAAGGAGGCAGTCAAGCTGGATCCTGAAATGGTGGACGCACACATCAACCTTGGCAACATCTATATGGAAATGAAAAATATAGGCCTTGCGGTGAAGTGTTTTCAGACAGCACTGCGGCATGAACCAACATCTGCCAAAGCCAAGAGATGCCTGGAAACGGCACAATCCACTCAGAAAACCTCCAGAAAAGAGGCGTCCCCCTTCGGTCGTCTTGTGGATGTCGCCGATTTAGATCGCCAGCAACACATGACGAATTCGCGCGTTCTGGACTCCGCGGCCAGACTTGCAGAACGAGAAACCGTTCAAAAAAACACCAAGATCGTGAGGACATCAGCCCGCGAGATGATTGAAACCCTCGAAAACTCCGTTCCGCAGCAACTCCACCGTCTCAAGATCGCGATTCTGCATGCAGAGGAACATCTGGATGCTACGGACTTGCTCCAGAATCTGGAAACCAGCATCCAGGAACTCAGTCGTCAGCAGGACATCCTGGAGTCCGCCAGTGATCAGATGCGGGAATGCATGCAAACTTCTTAGAACCCCTCACAAAACAGATAGCTGGATTCGCAAGAATTCAGAAATGGGGCTGAATTCTTGCGAATCCAGCTACGAAGAGCGGTAGCCGTCACGCTCCGCCGTGACGAGCCTTGAACTGGGCCACAGGAATGGAGTGCCCGCGCTGATTGTCCTTCAGGCTATAAAACGGGACTGGTCGTGGAAAACTGTCTCGGTTGATGAATGTCGACTGACAAATGCTCATCACGGCGGAGCGTGATGGCTACTTTGGGTTGCGGGC
>JAYSPO010000964.1:0-5190 GCA_043722015.1 Candidatus Kuenenia sp.
GTATTCTCCGGTTTCGAATCGAAATCTGAAATCGTTTAAGTGATCGGTGTTTCCAGATGCCACGTTGTCAGCAGTTGATACTGATGAGCAACCTGCAAAAGGCGAGCTTCGTTGAGCGCCGGGGACTGCAGTTGCAGACCGACGGGAAGTCTGTTCGCCGTCAGTCCGCAGGGCACCGAGATCCCGGGCAGACCCGCCAGATTTGTGCTGATCGTGTAAATGTCACCAAGGTACATCGCGAGCGGATCGTTCAGCTTCTCACCAAGGCGAAACGCGGGTGTCGGAGCCACAGGGCCTGCGATCACATCGACCGTCCTGAATGCCGCAGCAAAATCGTCGGCGATGCGACGACGGACTTTCAATGCCTTCAGATAATATGCATCATAGTAGCCCGCCGACAGCGCATAGGTCCCCAGCATGATGCGGCGTTTGACTTCTGCACCAAAGCCTTCGCCGCGACTCTGACAATACAAATCCACCAGATCATCAAACTTCCTCGCACGATGTCCGTAGTGGATTCCGTCGAACCGGGCGAGATTGCTCGATGCCTCGCTGCACGCGATCAGATAATACGTCGCGACAGCGTACTTTGAGTGCGGCAGAGAAACGGAATGCAGTGTGGCACCTGCGGATTCGAAAACTCGTAATGCTTCCCGCACGCGCCGTTCAACTTCCACATCAAGTCCTTCCGCGAAATACTCGTCTGCGATCCCGATCCGCACACCCTTCAGTGGCTGATCGAGAGTCGTCGTCCATGCAGGTGTTTCGACGTCCAGCGATGTCGAGTCGCGTCGATCGTGTCCGGCGATACATTCCAGCAACAGCGAAGCTCCGTGGACGTCGCGGGCCAGTGGACCGATCTGATCCAGAGAACTGGCGTAAGCGATGAGTCCGTATCTGGAAACGCGACCATATGTCGGCTTCAGGCCGACGACGCCGCAGAAGCTGGCCGGTTGTCGAATAGAACCGCCGGTGTCAGACCCCAGTGCCAGGGGTACGAGTCCTGCCGCAACCGCGACAGCCGATCCGCCACTGGATCCTCCCGCAGAACGCGTCTGATCCCACGGATTGCGCGTCGGTCCGAAGACAGACGTCTCTGTCGATGACCCCATCGCGAATTCATCCGGATTCAGCTTACCAACGATGACTGCATCCTCTGTCCGCAGCCGTTCAACAACATGTGCGTCGTACGGAGGCCGAAAGTTCTGCAACATCCGGCTGCCGCATGTGGTCGGAATATCTTTCTGGCAAATAACATCCTTGATGCCGATCGGCAGGCCCGCCAGACGTCCAATGGACTCTCCCGCCTTTCGTCGGCGATCAATGTCGTCGGCGTGCTGCAACGCGCCCTCAGCATCGACGAAAATAAAGGCATTCAGTGCGCCGTTCAGCGCAGCGATGCGATCAAGGCACGACTCCGTGAGTTGCCGTGCCGTGAGGACACCGGAGTTCAGCTGACTAATCAGGTCACGAGTAGAAGGGAGCGTCATCGTCGATCGGTGCTGCGTTTCGTAGAACGAGTCTCCAGACTCGCTCAGCCAACGGAACTGAAACAATCACAAGTCTGGAGACTTGTGCTACCCCTTTTCCAGGCCACCGAAATCCAGCGTGCGCTGGCGTTCATCCCGGGCTGACAATTCGCGATACAGCAGGCTGGGCTGAATGTCGGAGTTACGCTGATACTTGCCCGCTGCGTACTCGGTGATCGCACCTTCCACCGTGTGATAGAAGATCTGGCAGACCTGAACTCCGGCATAAATTCGAACAGGCTGCACGGCCAGCATTTCCAAAGTCCAGAATCCGCAGAAGCCGACGTCGCCGAAACCTGCCGTAATATGCACAAACATTCCCAGCCGACCGATAGAAGATCGACCTTCGAGCATCGGCACAAGGTTTCGTGTTTCGGTGTATTCCACCGTGCGACCCAGATACATCTGATTGGGTTCCAGGACAAGTCCTTCCGGCGGAATGGTAATGCGGCGATAGCGATTGGGACGCTTCATATCGAGTACGATTTCTTCGTACACGAGTAATTCATCGTGCAGCCGCAGGTTGTAGCTGTTGGGGTTCAGTTGATCTTCATTGAACGGCTCGATCCCGATGTCGCCACCCAGTCGAGCCTTAATTTCACTGCCGCTCAGAATCATGAAGCACCTGCCGGTTCGAAAGATTCGAAGTCGGCCTATCCGTAACAAGGTGAAAATTGAAGGACAACCCGCATCACAATCAACATCGACACACTGTCAGCCCCGCAGCGTACGTGACGAACAGTTTGGATTCAACTGCGTCAGACGTCTTCGCCACGGCTTGGCCAATTTGTGAAACAGCGTGATTGGCAGCGTGTAGGGTGGGACAAGCGACAGCGCCGGCCCACCATTTATTCGATGTGGTGGGCCTGCGCTCCGCTGGTCCCACCCTACATTTTCCTGAGTCCAACGAATTGGCCAGCCGTGCTGAACATTTCCGCGTGGCTTTTGAATTTCGGCCCTGCACACTATAGTCTGCCGTAGTTTGCAGTTTCAGAGACGTAAAGCGGGGAATTCGTGGAAGACAACATTCAGGAACAACAGCCGCAGCGATTTGTCGTCCGATACGGGGCGATGCGACTGCTCGGCGATTTTGAAACGCGTCGCGGGACTGTGTTTCGACGCAATGAAGAAGTGGTCGTGCGTTCTGAACGCGGCGTCGAATGGGGGACCGTGCTTTGTCCGGCGACCGAACGCACGGGCGAGTACCTTGGGAATACGCGCGCGAATTCCGGACGTATCCTGCGCATCGCGACCAGTGAAGATCGCCGAACTCGATCTGAAACCGCTGAACGCGAAAGACAGTATTTCACGCAGGCTGCTGCGATGATTTCTGAACGACTCGTCCAGATGCAGCTCATTGATATCGAACAGATTTTTGGCGGCGAGCGATTAATTTTGTACTATCTGTCGGAAGGCCGTATCGATTTTCGTGAGCTTGTCAAAGGCATGGCACGAGAATTCAATATGCGGATTGAGATGCGGCAGATCGGCATTCGCGATGAAGCCAAGCTGCTGGCCGATTACGGCGACTGTGGAAAACCACTGTGTTGCAACACGCATCTGCAGGAAATGCCCGCTGTTTCCATGAAAATGGCGAAACTGCAGAAAGCAACTTTGGACCCGAATAAGATTTCCGGTAGGTGCGGTCGTCTGAAATGCTGTCTGCGGTATGAATACGACACTTATGAACAGCATCGCCGCGAACTGCCCCCCATTGGTGCTATGGTGATCACTAAGAATGGTACGGGGAAAGTCATCTCACAGGAACTTCTTGCCCGCAAACTCGTTGTCGTCTTTCAGGATGGCCGACGTGTTATGACCGCAGAAAGCGATATAGTCACCGTCATTTCCCGAGGCGGAAAGACTCGACACCCGGATGATGCCGAGGGTGATGAAAATTCCTAAGAGGCTCTTTTATCTGTATGACAAATGCTTTAGAATCGCTGCCAACTGTTAAGAAACGATGATTTTCGGCACCCTCGCCTCTCAGGACGTTTCGAATGGGCTCCACCGCCAGCCATACCCGGTCAAATACGTATCACCCCAATGCATTCAAGTTTGTGTACTCAGCATTAAAGTTTACGCAGGAACAATTGGGCCGCGATCGCAGGTCTGAAATTTCCGGCCACATCAGCGGGCCGGAACTACTCGACGGACTGCGAAAACTGGCATTGCAACATTTTGGAATGCTCAGCATCGCAGTCTTCAAGTACTGGGGTGTCACATCAACCGACGACTTCGGTCACATTGTCTTCGAAATGATCGATTCCGGTGAAATGCGCCGCACACCTCACGATCACCTCGCCGACTTCTTTGGCATCTACGACTTCGACAAAGTCTTCCGCGAAGATTACACGCTGGACACCAGTGCGGCGTTCAGCAAATAGTCGTGCTTGTATTCCGCGCAGTCAGAAATGAGTCCGGCGAGCGGAGTGGCGTGAGCCCTCCGGTATCTCTTTTTTGTAACCGTTCACGCCTCAGAACCAAACCTGCGCAAGCAACCACAGATAACCACAGATAAACCCAACGCGGGCTTCGCCCGCAACCCAAAGTAGCCATCACGCTCCGCCGTGATGAGCATTTGTCCTTCAAGACTCATCAACCGAGACAGTTTTCCACGACCAGACCCGTTTCATGGCCTGAAGGACAATCAGCGCTGGCACTCCATTCAGGTGGCCCAGTTCAATGCTCGTCACGGCGGAGCGTGACGGCTACTTTCCGATTTTACCCTCACCGAGTCTGAACCCTGGTGAGAACAAAGTTGATGCACGAGAACAACCTCGACAAACCGCCGCCTGAAAATCTTCGCGGCACAACAAGAATTCAACTGTTAGTAGTACAGATTTACACAGATAGAAATCAGCAATCGATCTGTGTTCATCCGTGTCCATCTGTGGTTCAAACTGTCATTCTCGAAATGTCGTGAACGGTTACTCTTTTTTGTACCGGCAAGCTGACGCATGCCGCTCGCCAATTGTCACACTCATGACGATTACTTGACCGGCACGATCTCAAATGTGTTTGCTTTCATCGCCAGTGCCTGAGTCACTTCGGCGTCCATGGCAGGTAACTTAGCAAGCTGCTCTGCGATGGCAGCCTGTTTTGCTTCCTCCAGTTTGTCACGCGGCACGGCGTTGTACACCCAGCCAGGCACATTGGACAACACGATGCCGCGGAAGATCGCGTCGTGGTGGAACTGATTCTTTTTCTGGATCGCCTCGCGGACTGCTTTCACCTGATCCGCGATCGGGCCGGCCGTCAATGCTGCCGTCGCCAGATTTGTTCCGGCCGCAAGCTCATCAGCCGTCACTTGACCGACTTTCGTCCCGCCAATTCGGACCTCGTACGCGCCTGCCGCAAGTCCCGTCACTTTGAGGTGATAATCGTTGAGCTCTTCCAGGATCGGAGCGTATGGCAGAATACTTACGGCATCCGCTGGGAAGAATGGCAATGCTGCGTCAAGACGCGCGAAGCTGATCCCCCCGTCCTTCGCCGAGACATTTTCGATCGCACAGTTTTTTACGGCCACAACGCTACTTCCAGCCGCGTCGATTTCTGCCGACGACACAAGTGACGGGAAGTGCAGACCTTTCAGAATCGACGCGGCCATCAGAGCCTGTCCAGGTGGTCCCGGATGCACGGCGTCGCCGCCGGTGATCCG
>JAYSPO010000965.1:0-2592 GCA_043722015.1 Candidatus Kuenenia sp.
CTGGCGAGCAACACCTGTCCGTCTTTCACAATTGCGACTGAAAGCCCCGGCACGTTCCAGTCAACTCGAGCCTGCTCAATCACTCCACTGAGCTGTGCAGGATCTGGCGTCACCGTCTGGCCAGCTACTACTCCACACCAAAGCAACGCGGTCGCGATCATCAGAAGTCTGGATAACATCAACAAGGTCCCTTCACTCAGTCTGCAAGGAGTCGTCTGCTTTTTCCGTGCGAAGTATGATAATCGAACCATCGTCGCATTACACTGAAACCACAGCCGTGAGCAAAGCCCAGCGTTCCATCAGGACGGCGGGACTTGCGACCGAAGCTGCCAGACTGAAAGTCCGCCCTCGGATCATGAGCTGCGATGCAGCGGATGACTGAAAGAAACGGCTGTGTGTTGATTCCCCTTGGATCCGGACCACCGTTTTGTCACAATCCTCGCCTTGGAAACCCCTGACAAAACAGGGCGACGGATTTCTGTGGGAGTTGTGATGTCTGATCGTTCTCAGCCTGGCGGCGTCGCGCGACTGGAATTTACCGGTGGAACACTTGTTCTGTCCGGCATTCCCGTGTCGAAGCTGGACGATTGGTTTGGCAAATTGTTCTGGGTCACCGACGCACGGATCGGGGCGGCGCGTTGTGATGCCATTCGCTACTCACAGGTGATTGCTGAGCTGCAGCGAAGGCGGATCCGGTTTGAGGATGGAGTCGCCGACTGGAAAGAAGTGCGTTGGAAAGCCGAAGAACTGCACGAACTGCGTCCCGAACAGTTGCAGGCGGTTGACGCATGGATGAAGGCCGGTCAGGCTGGCTGCGTTGTCATGCCAACCGGTACAGGCAAGACTGAGGTCGCACTGTCGATCATGCAACAGACGAAAGTCGCGACGCTGGTTGTTTCACCGGTGCGCGACCTGATGTATCAATGGCATCGCCGGATTCTGCGCTGTCTGAGTTACGACGCAGGGATTATCGGCGACAATGTGTTCCGCGTGCATCCGGTTTCCGTCACAACCTACGACAGCGCGTGCATTCATATGCAGTCGCTGGGCAATCGGTTCGGCCTGATTATTTTTGATGAGTGCCATCATCTGCCCGGCCAGATTCGCCGTGATGCTGCGCGGATGTGCGCCGCTCCGGCGCGGCTGGGGCTGACCGCGACGCCTGAACGCTCGGACGGTCGTCATGCCGATCTTAACGAACTCATCGGGCCCATCGTCTACGAACTACCCATCAGCGAGGTCAAAGGCAAATCGCTGGCGGATTATGATATCGTACGGATTCCCGTGCATCTGAGCGACGATGAACAGAAACGCTACGATCTGCTTTCCGATGAAGTCCGCAGTTATATGTCCGACCAACGGAAGGAGAATCCGATGTTCTCCTGGGAAGACGTCTGTGCGGAGAGTGCGGTGTCGCAGGATTCGCGCCGAGCCCTCAAGTCGTATCATGCGAAGCGTGCGATTGAAGATCGTGCGGAAGAGAAGCTCAAAACACTGGAAGATCTGTTTCGCCTGCACGCGGGAGATCGCTGCATTGTGTTTGCCGGGTCAAACGCGATGGCGCGGGATGTGTCATTGCGGTTCCTGATTCCCTGCCTGCTGAATCACTGTGGCAAGAAAGAACGACTTGAGATTCTGGAAGGTTTTGCTGCGGGCGACTATCCGGCGATTGTGGCCAATCAGGTACTGGACGAAGGCGTCGATGTTCCGGCGGCGAAAGTGGCGATCGTCATCGGCGGCATGGCATCGTCCCGTCAGGCTCGCCAACGACTGGGCCGCATCCTCCGCCGCAGCGGCAATGCCCGTGCTGTGCTGTATGAAGTGGTGTGCGCGGGCACAAACGAAGAACTGCGTTCCCGCCAGCGCCGCCGACATGAAACGTTCGAAGGCACGAAGCATCGGCGGAAAAGCTGAGTTGCCTGCCCGAATTCGTTCCGACTGACCGCATCCCAGGCAACGAGATTACCGGTCAAGGCGATCAATCACCGCGCCAGTGCCTTGGGAGGAGCGTTGAATGCACCTGAAGAACGCAACGATGCGGTTCCGGTGTTGCGGCCTTTGAAGCCCTCAGTACGATCGTGGAGATCATCATGAACCGAGCGCAGTTCTTCGAGCGACCATGTCTCAATGTTCCAGTTCGTTTGAATTTGCGCGCCGTGTGTTGAACGCAGGTGCT
Organism: Candidatus Kuenenia sp.; assembly: GCA_043722015.1. Lineage (GTDB taxonomy): Bacteria > Planctomycetota > Planctomycetia > Planctomycetales > Planctomycetaceae > SXXK01. Next base: position 2,177 of record JAYSPO010000965.1, read on the forward strand.
GGATAATATACTCCCGCGTCGGATTCACGTTGCCTTCCACTGACCAGTGATTGCCGCGAAGTGGATAGTTTCCGGATGTCACAACACTGATCGGTTCCGGGCGGAATGGAACAGGGCGTTCATCGTTGCCGGTCATCAGCCAGCCGAATGTCCATTGATCCAGTGGTGTTGTGCAGCCTCCGTGAAAGGATCTCGCGATTTCTCCCTTTTCGACATACGCCACGAATGGTGCGTTGACAGGATGTTGCATGGCCACAACCGGGGCGATGTCCGGGTCGACTGGACGAGACTGATCAATGACTTGTATGTGGTTTTCGGCTCCGGTGCCGATCCTCCATCCACGCCGGCGGAGCAATTCAAATGCCCCGCCGGCTGCCTCCAGACGTCTCAATTCATCGACGCAACTTTGGCACTCA
>JAYSPO010000966.1:0-1904 GCA_043722015.1 Candidatus Kuenenia sp.
CCCCCGCCGCCCCCCCGACGGGATTGCCTGCACTTTCGCAGAACCACGGCCCAGACACAGCCCGGAAGTCACGAATTTATTGATGGACGGGTTCTTAAAGACCTACGCTGACGTTCTAAAACATGTGGCAGTTGAGTCAGGTCTTGGGTGCGCTGGCGGAACCGTCTTCTGTAGAATATCCAAGCTACATGAATCGCAGCACCGGCTCGAGCTTCCGGAAGCGGGCTCGTCTTTGGTCGCGAACGCGATAGAACAAGGCATCGTCTCGGCGGAACGAGACGGCTACTTTGTTACGGGCCAGAGTGCGTTGATCTGTTCCAGAGTTCGTTCAACGAGGACCTGACCGCCTTCGGGGCCGACTTCGTTGCTCTCGGCAATGGCACTGTAGCCACCGCCCTGCACCGCGCGAGCTGACGGAAGATAGGTGCCGGGTCCGGCAAGCTGGATTACAAACGTCTGCAAAGCCGGACTCTGTGTCTTCATCCTGATGCCGTAATCGGTAAACAGCTCAAACGGATTTGTCGCAATGGCGATGTCACCGAGCCGGATCACATGCAGTTCCGTTTTGAAGGGCTCCGCTGTTCCCGCCAGTTGTTGTTCGTATCGTTTGACCACGCCGCCGTGCCAGTACAGCAAAGTCTGTTTGCCCTGCTGTCTGGACAGATCGTCGATCGTTGATTTGGCCAGCAGCCACTCGCGTTCCAGGACTTCGCGTCGAGGCAGTTCGATTTCCTGAACCGTGTGGATCAACGGCACGTCGGAGTGCTGGTCTTTCTGTGCTCCCTCATAGGCCTCGTTCCAGGCACTGACAATGCGACGTGAGATTTCATCAAGCCGACTGATCCCGCGCAGATTTCGCATGCGTTCTTCGGCCTGTTTCCGGAACATCAGATGCGGCGACTGATCGCCGCCAGCCCCGGTCCAGGCGAGCACATGCAGATCCTTTCCATGGCTGGCTCGCAACGCCTCCCGCACCTGATGCCAGAAGTCGGCATTGATGGCCGATCCTCCTTCAACTTCCTGCGACGGGCAGGCAACATTCACTGTCGTGGCGATGAGTTTGCCTTCCAAATCCCAAAAGAACAGGCACTCAACCGTATGATCTTCGTAACCTTCAATCATGTAGAAGTTCGCACGATTCGTCGGTCCATACATCGCGGCCGTGCCGTCACTGTAAACCGATCGCCGGTTCTGCGCGACAACGGCCTGTCCCAGACCCCAGCTGACTTTGCCCGGCTTGCGGGAATTCCATCCGGCTACGATCGCCACGGCCACACGCTCGGCGAAGAAATCGACATATTCCGTCGGCTGCATGACTCCTTCAGTCGGAATCTCGTACAGGCCTTCCGTCATGACGGGCCCGGTATGAGTATGCGTAGCACTGAGGACAATCTTGCTGACCGGGAAATCGGGAAGACGCATCGCCACCTGCTGGCGAGTTTTCTCCAGAGCATCCAACGGGATAGCGACCAGATCACAGGCTACCATCACCGCTTGTTCGATCGGCTTGCCGCCATCGACGGATTCCAAAGCCAGCACCGTCGCCGTCACCGGGCTTTCAACAGCCGTCGAGATCCGCGTATGCATTTGTCCCCAGAGAGCCACTGGCTGATCAGGCGTGATGCTGACTGTGGCACCGCCGATCAGGAGTTCTGCCGCTTGTGATCGCGATTCCACGATTCCACCGCAAGCGGCCAGAATCAGAATTATCTGACATCGCATCGCTAAAAGTTCTTTCGTTAATTCTGCAATCGAACGGGTTTTGTTCCACCCTGGACTGTGGTATTCCCTGCGACGACGCTTCCGCCTGGCTTGTCCCGGTCGGGGCGACAATTGATTGGCTACTATTACAGAACACAACGCCCCGCCTCCCCTGGCGTCCACTCGCCGGAGGCGAGTGGACG
>JAYSPO010000967.1:0-3003 GCA_043722015.1 Candidatus Kuenenia sp.
ACGGAGGGCTCACGCCCAGCCGCTCGCCGTACCTCCAGAACCGCTGCCATGATGCAATACTGGACAAATGCTCTGTTCCTCTTGAGACGTTTTCAGAAACCAACATAGACTCCGGGGTTTTCCGTCTAAGCATAACAGCACCCGGAATTCCCGGACTTTGGCGTGAGTAGCCGGTGGTCGATCACTTTGCGCAGATTTCAATGGCATTCCGTCCAATGACAACCATGCGAAATGCAGTAACAGCCGTCGTGCTGTTGGTTGCGGCATTGGTCGGAACGGAATTCTGGCTGCAAGGGAAGTCGATGCCGGCGATGCAAGGCGTTATAAACCGGGCGACCGCCGCCGATCAGACGCTGCTTGTTCCGTCAGCCGTCTGCCATCATGAGCTGCAACGCATGCTGAAAACCATGCACCAGGCTGGTCCAGCCAGCGGCAAGCATGCCTTTCGAGTCAACTCATTCGGTTGTCGCGGTGAGGAACCTGAAGTCCCGGCATCTGAGGGAACATATCGGATCCTCATTCTCGGCGACGATAGTATCTGTGGCACTGCGGTCGATGAAAACGAAACGGTTTCGGCCCATCTGCAGCGATTTCTTGCAAAGCAAACAAAGTTGCGGCTGGAGGTGATCAACTGCGGCATTCCCGGATACTGTCCGCTGTTATCGTGGCTGAAGTTTGAACATGATCTCATAAAGCTCAAACCAGATCTTGTCGTACTCCATGTCGACATGACCGACATCGCCGATGACCTGTGCTATCGCAGTCTGCTGATGAGCGAAAACAATCACGCCGTATGTTCACATCCCACTTTGCGGCTGAAGCCCAGACCAGAAAATGCCATCGCTCATTTTGTCAAACAGTCCGCGACAGCCGGCTGGCTGTTCGCCAGGGCTCGGGAGAAGGCCCCCGAAATTCTGTCGATATCGTCTGTTTCGTCGAGCGAGAATCTATTCGACTGGATTACGGATGATCTGCCGGACATCCGCTTGCAGGTGAGTCACGCTCTGGAACCGATAACTCGGCTGAAAGCATCGGTCGAAGCGTCCGGAGGTCGTCTGCTGGTCACGACGGCACCAGTGCTGTGGCAGGTCGTCTCGGCAGACAACGCTCCGCAATTAAGCCGCCGTTGCGGGATTCACGGCACGACGCCGTACCGCCGCCGGTTTCCTTTTGAAATCCTGCAAAAGTTCTGCAATCACATTCAGGTTCACTTTTGCGATACATCACCGACATTTGAAAATGGTGAGGATGCCCGGAAACTATTCTCCACGGAGTCTCCGGTCCTGTCACGGATCGGAATGGCACTCTACGCCCGCGAAATTGCTCGATATGTCATTACCAATCCTCCGGCTGACTGGTAATTACGTAGGATGGACATTCATGTCCGTCGTCAGTTGAGCGGACATAGCAGAACAATGATGGCAGGTTCGCATGCGATTCTCGACGGCAAACTCGGACATGAATGTCCAAGCTACAGAAACTGATCCTTTGGATGTCAATGATTTCTCGAACGGTCGTAAAGCCTGCACTCCAAACAGAAATTGCCAACTTCAATTGGCACGAACCTGCTGAAAGCGTATATCTCCTCCATCAGATCAGTTCCTACGCCGTTCAGCCCACAAGGCCCACAGAATATGAAGAGCGCTTTAGAAGCCGCCGAACAGTATTTCGTTGAAGCTGCTTCGGTGCTGGATTTGTCGTCCAGCATGAGAACATTGTTGATGACACCGGAACGGGAAATCAAAGTCCAGGTACCCATCAAACGCGACAACGGAGAAATTGCCACATTTGTCGGCTATCGCATGCAGCACAACAGCGCGCGAGGCCCCATGAAGGGTGGCTTACGCTATCATCATGAAGTCAACGCCGATGAAGTCCTGGCACTGGCTTCGCTGATGACATGGAAAACTGCTGTCGTCGATATTCCCTACGGCGGTGCGAAAGGTGGCATCAGCGTCAACATCAAAGAGATGTCGATCGACGAACTTGAACGACTGACACGCCGCTTCGTCGATGAACTGCACGACCTGTTCGGCCCTGATAAAGATATCCCCGCTCCGGATATGGGCACGAATTCGCAGACGATGGCGTGGATCATGAATCAGTACCAAAAATTCCACGGCTTCAGCCCTGCCTGCGTCACGGGGAAACCTGTCGAACTTTACGGAGCTGAGGGACGCGAAGAAGCCACCGGTCGCGGCGTAGGGACGTTGACACTGGCGACACTCCGCAAAACAAAGCGCCCGATCGAGTCCGCGACGATTGCGATCCAGGGATTTGGCAACGTGGGATCATTCACGGCAGCGTATCTCGAAAAAGCCGGCGGCAAGGTTGTCGCCATTTCCGATGTCAGCGGTGGTGTGCTCAATCGAATGGGGCTCGACGTGACAGCGGCCCTCGAATGGGTCAAAGCCAAAGGCAGTCTCGCGGAATTTCAGGGCGGAGAACACATTTCCAATGAAGAGTTGCTGTTGCTCGATGTGGACGTGCTCATCCCGGCCGCGTTGGGTGGTGTTCTGACAGAAAACAACGCACACGACGTGCGCGCGAAAATGATTATCGAAGCGGCCAATGGACCGATCACTCCGGAAGCGGATGCCATCTTTCGGAAACGGGAAATCCTCGTGCTCCCGGATATCCTTGCGAATGCCGGCGGTGTCACAGTGAGTTACTTCGAATGGGTTCAGAATCAGCAGTATTTTCGCTGGGATCTGCGGCGCGTGCGTGAGGAACTGGAGAATACACTCACCCGCGCCTTCGATCGCGTCTGGGCGACGGCCGAAGAAAAGAAAGTCTCACTTCGCACCGCCGCCTATCTGCTGGCGATCGGTCGCGTTGGTCGCGCTGAGATCCTCGGCGGTATTTGATTTTTTGTAACCGTTCACGCCTCAGAACGAAACCTGCGCAAGCAACCACAGATAAACACAGCGCGGGCTTCGCCCGCAACCCAAAGTAGCCATCACGCTCCGCCGTGATGAGCATTTGTCAGTCGACATTCATCAA
>JAYSPO010000968.1:0-33855 GCA_043722015.1 Candidatus Kuenenia sp.
CCACAACCTCGGCATTGACAGCACCCAATACGTCCGCGACACCAGCGAGCGACCCGTCAGAATTCTGCCGGAAGACTGCCGCCCGATTCGCGAACTGGTTGGCGGTTGAATAGGCGCATCACGGCAGAGCGTGATCGCTGCATTGGCCAGACAATCGGAATTTGAGATCTGAAATTTGAAATTTGAAATATCAATCGGGAAGATCCTGGGGAGGCTGGGAACCTTCAGATTTCCTTCGCCGTTCTTCCCGTTGTTGCTGAGATTGTTCAACGTTGGTCTGAATTTGCTTTCGAAAGTTGTCTGAACGATTGCGGTTGTCATAGACTCTTTTCGATTGATCATTGAGATGCCGCTGGCCAGCAATGTCGCTGTTCTGAAGACTGTTCGCCCAGCCTCGAAGTTGCCGGGAAATACCTTCCGACAGGGATTTCAAATCTGAAATTTGAGATTTCAAATCTTCAGGAGCGTCCATGAGTTCAATCACGCACAACATCGATCGAACTTCACCCGCCGAGCCGCGAGCAATATAGATGAACTGCAGAAGCTCGTTTGTAGAGCCTCGCTCAAAACCTTCCGCGATATTGTTGGAGATCGACAGGGCGGATCGCTGGATCTGATTAGCAAGGTCGCCTTTTCCGCGAAACCACGCATGCGACGACCACGTGAAGATCTGCACGGCCAGGTCTGCCGCTGCCTTCCAGACCGGCAGTTCTTCGAAGCGTTCATATTTCATGAGTCACCTGCGGTGAATTTGAGATTTCAAATTTCAAATTTGAAATGAAAACACAGAATGCCGCTGCTGTCCTGCGATTCGAAATTTGAGATTTGAGATCTCAAATTTCAATTTCTAATTCCCGTGATCATGCTCCTCAAACAATGCATTCCTCTGGTCCCATCTTCTCCCACAGTGCAATCGCCTGAGGTTGCGTACATTCGAAATATACCAAGTTGTCTTCCGCTGGATCCGAGCCAACATTCGTGGATTGACTTCCCCGCCGATAAAATTGTTCGACATTTGGCAGAGCATCACGACCGATCCTACCGCCCGCATCGGTCGCATTTGGATTATTCGACATCGTCGTTCGAGCGTGATTCATTAAACAGATTGCCCAAAGGGCCGATGAATGATCGTTGATGAAGCAATATGAGCTTCGCCTCCGGCACCGCTATAGCAATGTCGTTTTTTTGGTCAGGGACGCAGGCCGAACCATCAGCCGGAACCACTACAAAATCATCTGTTACAGAGCAGGTTGTGTTCCACTCCACCGCATTCAACTGCTGCGAGAGTGTTTGAATGAACCGTCTCCAGACAGTCAAGTTTGATTCGGAATCTTGAGACAAATATGAGTAGATCCCGGCGAACAATTCCTTAATTTTCCGATCCACTGGACTTGTTGACGCTGCGTCGGGATCTTGCGGAACAAGAATGGAGTAACTGCCCCCATAGTTTTCCCAGGCATCCCAAAGATAGTAGATGCCATGGTTTCCATGCTTCGCCAGGATCTCGTCTCGATCCCGTCTTGTGACACACCCCAGTTCAAGGTAGGTGCATGGAGCCGTCGTCGAAAAATACCGAATTCGCAGTATACAAAGTGGCGAATTCAACGCTGCTTGTGAAATGACGGAGCGGATATGTTCCTGCAACAGCGATGACAGGTCGTCAAGACCCGTCGTATCAATGAGTCGACGGACTGTGTCTGCATCGGACTTTAGACCTAACAGAGAGCGTATGAAACTGAACATCATTGCCACCATTTTCCGTAACATCAAACATCAGGCTGAAACATTCGTCAGCGGAAGGCCGATTCGGCGAGGCGGTCTTGTGCAACACCGACGGCCAGTAGAAACAACAGACCCTATTTGTGCTCATGCTCCTCAAACAACGCATTCTTCTTATCCCCGCCGCCCAGCACAAACGCCAGCAAATCAAAAATCTCTTCGCGGGTCAGCTTGTTCAGCACGCCTTTGGGCATGATGCTGACTTCACTGAGCGTGCGGGATTCGATTTCGGTTTTGGGGATCGTGGTGATCTTCTCCGGAGTCGCCGGGTTGTCGATGAGCTTGATGGCGTCGCCGGTTTCTTCGGTGATGAGGCCGGTGAGAACTTTGCCGCTGGTGAGCTCAATGATGTTCGACAGATACTTCTTGTCGATCTTCTTCGAGGGGTTAAGGAGATGTTCGAGGACGTCCACTTTGGAGTACTCGGGCGGGAGTTTGGTCAGGTCGGGGCCGATATTGTTGCCCTGGTTGTTGAGTTTGTGACAGCCGATGCAGGCGGCAGCCTTGAAGAGTTGCTGGCCGACTTCAAAGTTGTTGGCTCGGTGAGCAAGATGCATCACGTCGCCCTTCAGGTCGTCGAGTTGCCAGTCGGTGTTGCGGCCAAGGTATTTCAACAGGTCGTCTTTCATTTCCAGCGTGTTGGCAGCCAGATAGGCTGCAGAATCGGCTTCCCAGGCTGGAAGATCGGCCACGACGTAGAGTGCTCCGTACATGCGACGCCAGTGGCCGGGGTAGGTGCAGACGTAGGGATAAATTCCGGGTTCCTGCGGCACTTCAAAGAAGATGGAATCGGATTGCTCGGGCTGGACGAGTTTGCTGCCAACCAGAATCCTGTCGCTCTTCGGGATGAAGTTGCGTGCGGCTGCATCGGGATCACGACCGGTGGCTTCCGCGAGTTCGCCAACTTCGGCCATGAAACCGGGCAGCACGACGGTAAAGTTGTGCGGCATGTTGTCGGTATTGGTCAGTCGGAACTCGACGGGACGACCTGCCTGGACAGCGATGGTTTCTCGGTCATAGATCATGCGTTCGCGAACTGTGCCAAGTTGAATCAGCGGCACGACAACTTCCGCCAGACGCTTTTCGAAGCGAGCTCGACCGGGAGCGTCGAGGCGGGTCTTGACACCTTCCGCGATCTTCAGAGCCAGCTGAGCCTGATTGGAATTGCGGTAGCGCGGCTCGCGGCTGGCGAGATACGACACGGCGGCTTCGGCCAGATTGCCGAGCTGTTCCTTGGGCCATGAATCAGGCGGGATCACGCTGAGGGACTGCAGGGACGTGTTGACGGAGGCTCGTTCTTTCAGCAGGCTGGCAAGCTGCTTCGTCTTGTCAGCTTCGTGGCCGGGAACTTCCATCATCGCCTGAATACCAAGATCCTGAATGGTCTGTCCGGCAGCGGAGACAAGGACGTTGGCCGGGATCTCCTGCTTGTTCATGTCTGGGCCATTCCAGGACATGGAAAGTCCATCACCGCCGCCATTATCAAAGTAGGTGGCGATGATCGGATGCAGACCGGCGGTCAGCTGAACGCGGCCCTCTTTTTCGACCATGCCATGCAGGCCGTCGTTATCGATAAGCAATTCCCCATCAATGTAGAAGCGAGAACCGTCGTCGGAGCTGATGAAGAAGGTGTACTTGCCGGGCTTGTCGATCACGATATGTCCGGTGAACATCAGCGCGAACGCATCGCGAGTCGTCAGCACGGGCTGATCCATCACAATGGTGGTGGCGACGCCGGTGCCTGATGGTGTCATCGCCTGCAGCGTTTCGCGAACGACGTTGGACGGATTGGGCGCGTAGAAGTCAACCTTCAGGCCGGGCTGAGTCAACGGTGACGATCCTTTGGAACCAGCCAGCGTCGGGACAAGCATCGCAATGCGATTGAACAACGATCCTTTGGCATCGCTGGAGGAAACCAACGACACGGATCGCAGGACGTCTTCCAGTTTCAACTGGTCTTTCTCAACGGCGGTGAAGACTGCATCGCCGTTGCCGTCGGCGCTGATCCAGGCGGCGATGGCGACGCGACGCGTTTCTCCCGACTTCGCGGTTGTCGCGAGTGTCGCAATGCGGTCTCGGACTTTTGCCAATTGATCGGTCGGCTGGCTGGCCAGCAACTGGCTGAGACTGTTGAGCACATTCACGCTGGCTTTGGCGTTGAGTTCTTCGATGAGCGAGAACAGCTCTTCGATCTCCGCAACCTTGCTGAGTTTGGCGAGGCCAGAGAGGGAAGTCTGCAGAATTTCGACGGGAACATTTTCACGAGTCAGGATGGCTCGATAAACGCCTTCGGTCTTATCCATCTTCAGCAGGTCATCGACGCTGGCGTTGGAGAGTGCGTAAGCCTCGGCCGCCGGACTAAGCTTTTCACCGCGAGCGAGTGTTTCGCGAATAGCGGCGTCGAGATTGATGATGCCACGCGCTTCGTTGATGACATAACTGAGCTGTGGATCCTGCTCAGTTTGCATCGCTTCAAAGATAAGTTCGGCAGCAAAAAATGTTTCATTGAGATAGGTTGCGGCGACAACAAGCTCGGCACGAACTTGTGGCGACGGGTCGACTGCAAGTTCGAGCAGCAATGAACGAGCGCTGTCCAGTGGGCCACGTTCAACATTGAATCGCGATGCTTCACGGAACATGTCTCGCAACTCTCTTGTAGCTGCGGCGCGGGCATCTGGTGTTGGTGACTCCGTCAACAATTTCACAACCAAGTCGATGTTGGAATTGCGCAATTGGCGATGGACCCACATTGCCTCAACAAGATTCCGCGCATCGTCCGGATTCTTCGCATCGAACTGCTCCTCCCAATCAGTCAAGGCTGCAATTACTTCATCCGGATTTCGGCCCGTGAGTTCCAAACGGGCGCGATAGCGTTCTGAAAGCGTCGGTGATGAGAGAGTTGCCACAACTTCCGCCGTACTCGCCTTGTCGAGCTTCACGACCTTCTGCATTTCCCGGCCTTCGGCGGTGACTCGGTAGACACGACCATGCAGATGGTCGCGGCTGGGGTCGCGGAGGTTGTGCTGCATGTGGCCGATGATCGGGTTCTGCCAGTCGAGCACATACAGAGCACCGTCGCCGCCGATTTCCATATCGCTCGGCCGGAAGTTGCCGTCGGACGAGTACAGAATGGGCTCAACTTCCTTCGCGAAGAAGCCAGCTCCCTGCTTTTCGAACTTGTACTGAGTCACTCCCTGGAACCCGATCACGTTCGCGATCAGCAGATTGCCGCGATTCTCCTCAGGGAAATGCTGGCTGTCCAGAATCGCGATCGCCGGAACCGGGCGAACTCGCTTTTCGTAAAGCTCACGCGGAGCCCCGTGGCCGGGCATCCCGATGTAGTTGCCGGTGCCGCCAGTTCCGTCCGTCACAAACTGATTGCCCCACTGATCGAAGGTGTCGCCGTGAGGATTTGGGCCGATCGGAAAATGGAAGTTGATATCAAACGTGACAGGATCCCATTCGTAAACTCCGGTTCCGCCGGTGCCGAACCGTTTGGTCGGCCCCCAGGGAGTTTCGAAGTTCTCGGCGTGGAAGATCCCGCGGGAAAAATAGAACTTCCCGCCGGGGCTCATCACAAAACCGTTCGCCGTGTGATGGGTGTCGGCAGAATCCAGTCCGTGGAAAATGCGTTCGCGAACATCGGCCACGTCGTCGCCGTTGAGGTCTTTGAGGAACAGAATATCGGGGGCTTGAGCGATAAGGACGCCGCCGTTCCAGAATTCGAAACCAGTCGGATTGTGCAGACCATCGGCAAATGTGATACAGCGATCAGCTTTGCCGTCGCCATCTTCGTCAGGGAAAATCAGCAGCTTGTCATTCATGGCGCCGAGCGGATTCCAGTGCGGATAGGTCGGCCATGCGGCGACCCACAGACGACCGTCCGTATCGACCGCACTTTGCACGGGATTGGCGAGGTCCGAGAACTGCTCTTCGGATGCAAAGACGTTGACCTTCATTCCCGAATGCACCGTCATCTTCTCGATGGCTTCTTCGGCTCCGAGAAACTTGTGGCGGCCGCCTTCGAGCTGGCCAGGCTTGTTGGTTTTGACTTCCAGCGGCTTTGGCAGATTGCTGTCGTCTGGCTTTGTTTCTTTTCCCTGGGCAGCAGCCCAAATCACGGCATCTCGATTGGCAGCCATGACGTCCAGAATCTCCAGCTCACGCTGCATCACATCGAAATTTGTCTGACCATCGACAAACTGCAACGTTGAACGTCCGCCGAAAACCGAGTATCCGTCGGTGGCTCGGTAGATGTTGTGCCAGATGTGGTTCTTGGCGAGGACGGCCTTACGAATTGCTCCGAGCTTACTCAAATCCTTGAGAGACGCAGTGCTGTCCGCAAGAAGGACGCGGGTTGCTTCGAGATTACTCAAATCGTTAACAGTCGTATTGCTATCGACGGGAACGCTGCGGTCGATTGTATTGGCGACGAAATTGGAGCCAGCGTCGCTTAGATGGACTCCGTTGATCGTCAGCGGATTTGGATCAAGAAAGTTGCGCCCAGGAGACTTGCGCCCAAACCGTACACGGGATTGTCCCTCAAGATTGCGGAGCACACTGTCGTCAAAGGCCACTTGGTCCATCGCCACACGGGATTGATGAAACAGATCCACGAACAGCACCTTCCGTTCAGCGGCGACCTTGGCCATCTCCGTCGTGTACAGTTCCAGGTTCTTGTTCTGTTCTTTGCCATCCGGAAGGTGAGGCCACTTCAGATCTTCAAACGCCATCGGCGAACACAGTACCAGTCGTGGTGCCGATTCGCCGTTGTATTTCTGAGCCAGCGTGTGGTCGATAAATACTTCCAGATCCTTCCGAAATTGCGGCAGGCCTGCTTCACCGGCGTACGACTCGTTGTAGCCAAAGAACGCAATGATGACATCGGCCTTGACTTTGCTCAGCCATTCATCCGGCGAACCAAAATTCTCCGACCGAGGTCGTTCGGTCAGCGTGTCGCCGCTGAAGCCAAGATCTCGCACGACGAGATTGTGCTCCGGAAAGCGATCATGCAGCATGGCTTCCAAGTGTCCGAAATGCTGCAACCGATCGGCGAGCGTATTGCCGATGATGGCGATATGATCGCCCTTCTTCAATTCCAGCTTCAGTTGTTGAGCCGTCGCGGCGGATTCAGAAACAAGGACCAGCGCGCACAGCAACACAATTCGCCGAACAGAACTCAGCATGAGCCACACTCCTGAGGATGGAGATTCCGGTGGGAAAGTCAGTATTTCCCGCAGCTTCGCATGTTCTGCGATGTGGTCAAGTGAGTGGTAGAGCTGGCCAACGGCAGACTCGTTTGTGAATCTACGCCGTATGTAGGGTGGGACAAGCGACAGCGCCGGCCCACCATTTGTCCGGTGTGGTGGGCCTGCGCTCCGCTGGTCCCACCCTACGAATTCACAAACTGGTCGATCCTGGTCGATCAACCTTCCAGGTTTGACAGCCGTCAATCTCGCACTACGATTCCGAAATCCGATTCTGAATCTGGTTGCATCAAGAAATCTTTGAGGGAATGATCTGATGAGCGGAGTACGAGTTCTCGTCGGTACGGCGAAGGGTGCGTTCATCCTGACATCGGATGGTAAACGAGAGACCTGGGAGATCGCGGGCCCGTTTTTTGCCGGCTGGACTGTCTACCACATGAAGGGATCGCCAGTAGATCCAAATCGGATTTACGCATCGCAATGCAGCGACTGGTTCGGACAGGTCATTCAGCGATCGAACGACGGCGGCCTGACATGGGAACAACCAGGCGGTGACGTGCCGATGGACTTCTCAGGGGCGCCACCGGGAGCCAGCAACAAATTCGTCTACGAAGGCAATCCCGGCACACACATGTGGTACGACGGCACGCCGCATCCGTTTGAATTCAAACGAGTCTGGCATCTGGAACCGTCTTTCACAGATGCCGATACGGTCTACGCCGGCGTTGAAGATGCAGCAATCTTTCGTTCGACCGACGGCGCGACGACATGGAAAGAACTTCCTGGACTCCGCGATCAGCGAAGTAACGAATGGAACCCGGGAGCCGGCGGCCTGGCGGTCCATACGATTCTGCTCGATCCGCGCAATCCGAATCGCATCTATGTCGCCATTTCAGCCGCCGGCGCATTCCGCACGGACGACGGAGGCGCGACGTGGAAGCCGATCAATCGTGGTCTGAAATCGAAGTATCTTCCGGATCCGAATGCCGAAATTGGATACTGCGTGCATCGACTGGCATTGCATCCGTCACGGCCGGATGTCGTGTTCATGCAGTTGCACTGGAATGTGATGCGAACCGACAACGCCGGTGACCTGTGGACTAACATCAGCGGCAACCTGCCAACCGACTTTGGGTTCCCGATTGAAGTCCACGCTCACGAACCGGAGACGATCTATGTCGTCCCGATCAAGAGTGATTCCGAACACTTCGTCCACGAAGGCAAACTCCGCGTCTTCCGCAGCCGTACGGGAGGCACCGACTGGGAACCACTCACAAAGGGCCTGCCTCAGAAAGACTGCTACGTCAACGTCCTGCGAGACGCGATGGCGACGGATTCTCTCGACACGTGCGGCATCTACATGGGAACGACCGGTGGTCAGGTCTATGTTTCACCAGACGGCGGCGATCACTGGACAACCATTGTGCATGACCTGCCGCGTGTGTTGTCGGTCGAGGTTCAGACGTTGCCATGACGACTGCCGTAATCCGAGTCATGTTGCCGTATCATCTGCAAAACCTCGCCCACGTCGGGCCTGAAATATCGCTTGAAGTCGTGGGCCAGATCACTCAAGACTCCATCCTCGACGCAATCGAAATCCGTTACCCAATGCTGTGCGGCACGATCCGTGACCATGTGACAAAAAAACGTCGCCCGTTCCTGCGTTATTTCGGGTGTGAGAAGGACCTGTCACACGATCCGCCTGACTCACTACTGCCCGCCGCAATCGCCACCGGAGCCGAACCCTTCATCATCTGGGGAGCGCTTGCCGGCGGATAAGGCTTTCACTCCCTGATGCCCAATTGATCAAGCATCACAGCATATTCGTAAGCTTTTTCACGCAGCGCTTCGTAGCGTCCGCTGGCTCCGCCGTGGCCTGCATCCATGTTGCATTTCAGGAATAGCGGGTTCGAGTCCGTCTTAAGCGATCGCAGCTTTGCAACATACTTTGTCGGCTCGTGAAACAGGACCTGGCTGTCATTCAGTGAGGTTGTCACCAGGATCGTGGGATAGTCCTTCTTTTCAATGTTGTCGTACGGAGAATACTCCAGCATGTACCTTCCTGCTTCAGCTTCCTTTGGGTTGCCCCATTCGAGGAATTCCTGCACTGTCAGCGGGAGCGATTCGTCGAGCATTGTATTGATGACATCTACAAACGGAACGGCCAGATGCGCGACCTTGCACAGATCGGGACGGAGATTGATCACGGCTCCAATCAGCAGGCCACCCGCGCTGCCGCCTTCAATCGCCAGTCGGTCGCGGGCACCGTATTTTTCTTTCACAAGGTGATCTGCGCACGTGATGAAGTCGGTAAACGTGTTTTTCTTTTTCATGAGTTTGCCGTCCAGGTACCACTGATAGCCCATGTCCGAGCCACCTCGAATATGAGCCAGCGCGAACACCACGCCCCGATCCAGCAGCACCAGTCGACTCGCACTGAAGGTTGGATCCGTGCTGAAACCATACGAGCCATAACTGTACAGGAACAGCGGGGCCTTACCGTCCTTGATCAGACCCTTCCTGTAGACCAGTGAAATGGGGACCTTCACGCCATCCGACGCTGTGGCTTCGATGCGTTCGCTCACGTAATTCTTCGCGTCGAAACCGCCCGGCACTTCGGTTGCCTTCAAAAGTTCACGGTTCTTTGTCACCAGATTGAATGCGAAGACGGAGGGCGGTGTGACGAGGCTGTTGTAGCTGAACCGGATCGTGTCGACATCAAATTCCGGATTGGCACTGAGCCCCACGTCATAGCTGGGTTCCGGGAATGAAATGCGATACGAATTTGCCGCGCCGAAATTGTGGACGCGAAGCTGCGGAATGCCGGCTTCACGTTCGGTAATCACAGCGAAATCCTTAAACAGACTGATGTCCTCGACGAAGACAGCTGGATTGGCGGCTGCAAAGTCTTTCCACTGCGCTGAATCCGACTGAGCCACGTCGCAGGTCATCCACTTGAAATTGACCGCGCCGTCCTTGTTCGTGCGAATGTGAAACTGACCGTCCCGATGATCGGCGGAGTACTCAACGCCTTCCTGCCGGGAAGCAATTACTCGAAAGTCACCCGTCGGTGTTGCGCTGTTCAGATAATGCTGCTCGGAAGTTGTCGAACTCTCAGAAGAATGGACGATGTACTTCTTATCATGCGTGCGACCGACATCCAGCGTGTAGAGTTCATCTTTCTCTTCAAATACCAGGGCGTCGGTGCTTGCGGGCTGTCCGAGGATGTGGCGAAAAAGCTTATGGGCTCGTTTGGCTTCGTTCTCTACCGTGTAAAAAACAGTACGGTTGTCGCTCGCCCATTCGAAGCCCGCGACCTTCACAAATTTGTCTTCAACCAGTTTGCCAGTCGTCAAATCTTTGATTGACAGATAGTACTCTCGGAATCCTGTCGTGTCCGTCAGATACGCGTAGAGCTTTACATCGTCGCTGACACCAGCTGGAATCGCAGACATATACTTCTGGCCTTCAGCCAGCACATTCACATCCAGGAGGACCTCTTCGATGGCCTCAATGCTGCCTTTTTTCCGGCAGTAAATGGCATACTGCTGACCTTCCTGGGTTCGGCTGTAATACCAATAACCATTGTCCCGCACGGGAACTCCGAGGTCCGTTTGTTTGATGTGTGACAGCATCTCTTGGTAAAGCTTGTCTTCGAATGGACGAAGATGTTTCGTCAACGACTCGCGGTAGGCATTTTCCGCCTCAAGATGCCTGATGACTTCCGGATTTGTCTTGTCCTTCATCCAGAAATAAGGGTCTTCGATCTTCCTGCCGTGAAAGTCAAAGCTGTGCGGCTGCGTCACAGCTACCGGAGGCTTCACAGCCGCGTCGTCTGCAGCGACAGGAATGGCAAAGACAAGGAACAGGCACTGGACAAACAAACTCATGATCGACTCCGTGCGTACAAATTTTGGGGACAAACTGCCCGGCCGTGGGCGTATACTCCGCGCGGGTCTCAGTGAGGCCTCTGTTGTAGCCGAAGTCGTGAGACTTCGGGTTGAATCATCGCCCGGCTCCGAATTCTTTCGAATTCGGCTACACCTCATTGCAGCCCGATTCAGATCCTTTCTTTCCAACAACTGCGCATTTTGCGCGCATCATTTCGACCGAAGTTCATTCGGATTTCGAAATTCGGACTTCGGATTTGCGGCTTCGCCGCGCTAGGTGTAGCTGTCTCCCTACGTGATTTCAAGCGGGAAATCGTCTTTGTCGTTCCGACATTGAGGTCGAGAGTGGAGCATTCGCACAACGGCACATGTTTTTCCCATGTACCGGATGCGGACGGTGAAACACCGCCGGATCAGCTATCATGTGGCCGTCTTGCGAATTCCGCGCCAGGCTTGAAAATTCAAGTCCTCGAAACAGTCCCGCACCACTGAGGAAGAATGAAACGATGAATTGTTTCCACAGTATTCAGGTAGCCATGTTCGCTGCGATCATCTGTCAGGCATCAGCCACAACGATCTCAGCTCAGGAATCCACTCCGGCATCGGAACTGGTTCAGCACGTGATCAAGGCGGCCGGGGGTGAGGAAAAACTCCTGAAACTATTCCGCATGAAGGAACAATACAACGCAGGGCCGACACTCAAGACACCAGGAACCCCGCGTACTTCGGTGGTCGAGCCGCCGAAGTCATGGTGGATTGGAGCTGCGGAACGCGGAGAAGAGCCCGCGAAAATCACCGCATGGGCCTGGACACTCGGTGCCTTGACTGATCCGGAATCAAAAATCGAAACGATCGCCGACGTCACCGAAAACGAAATGCTCGTGGCAGGACTGCGGATCACCGGCACTGTCGATCCGCCACTTGACATGTACTTCGACAAGAAGACGTATGAACTGGTCCGAGTCGATTGGCGAAACGATATCTACTGTTTCAGCGACTGGAAAGAGTGCGACGGCACGAAGTATCCGTCGAAATGCGTGCTGTATCGCCGCAAGTCAGGGGAGCCCTGGTTTTTCCACGAGATCCTTGAACTTGAGCGGCTGCCGGAACTGCCGGACGGATTGAAACGCTAAGGCCACGTCAGTGTTTCATTCTGGGGTAGGCCGGACCAAGCGCAGCGCAGTTCCGGCGGGTGTCTGGAAATTGCCGGAACGGCGCTACGCTTGGTCCGGCCTACAGACTGCCGGAAGGATTGAAGCGATAGATCGCGATCGGTGCCGATCCCAGGTTAGTGGTGAAAGTCATACTGACCTGAGACACTTCGCGAATCGTACGCGAATCAACGGTCCTGGAGAGCTGTGCAATGAGTATTTCAAATCTGGGGGCGCAGCTGAAGCAGTCGATTCGTCGGGGACGAGTCCTGACGGCACCGGCGCAACTGGCGGGTTATGACGCGGATGGGCTGGGGTACAAGACGTTTCGCCCGGATGCAGTCGTGATTCCGGCGGACGCAGACGAACTCATCAATCTACTGCGGGACTCGCGGAGCCTGAATGTCCCGGTGACAATTCGCGGTGCGGGAACGTCGCTTTCGGGCGGCCCTGTTGCGGCGCAGGGCGGTGTCGTGGTGCATACTTCGTCGCTGCGGAAAGTTCGCGAGATCTGTGCCGCAGGCTTCTGGTGCGAAGTCGAATGCAGCGTGACACTCAATCAGCTGGACGCGGCGCTGCTGCCATACGGGCTGTTCTATCCACCGGATCCGTCCAGCGGCCCTGTTTGCACGCTGGGCGGCAACGTCGCAATGAACGCCGGCGGGGCTCACTGCTTTCGGTACGGCGTGACCAGCAATTATGTGCTCGGAATCGAAGTCGTCTTATTGGACGGCAGCGTGCATCGGTTCGGTGGACCAGCCGGAGGACGAGGGGCATGGCGAGAGGACTGGAAGCGTCTGATGGTCGGCTCCGAAGGAACGCTCGGCGCGTTCACGCGCTTCTGGCTGCGACTGTTGCCGCGCCCGGAGAAAGCATGGACTTACCGCGCCACATTTGCTGATCTTCAATCGGCCGAACGGGCAATTCATGCTCTGGCCGCCCATGCTTCGTTCCCTGTCGCCATCGAATTGATGGATCCACGCTGCGTGGCCATGGTGGAAAACAGTCCGATGGCCGTCGGACTGCCGAAGGATACTTTTCTGCTGGTCACAGAGATCGATGGTCCGGCAGTGCTGCTCGAGGCCCGCGTGAAAGCAGTTGCGGAGCTGCTTAACGCCGCCGGCGCGTCGGGTGTTGAATACAGTGACGATGAGACGCAGCGGAATCGACTTTGGAAAGCCCGCAAAGTTGCCGGTGGCCTGATGGGCCAGCTCAGCCCTGACTTCCTGGTCCAGGACGCGGTGATTCCAAAGCGGGCACTCGCCGAAGTGCTGCAACTGGTGTATGACGAAGCCGATGCGGCCGGACTGCGAGCCGTCAATGTCTTTCATGCGGGCGATGGAAATCTGCATCCCAATTTTCTGTTTGATTCACAGAAACCGGGTGAACTGGAAAAAGTTGAAGCGATCAGCAAACGCCTGATGCAGCGCGTGATTGCGGTCGGCGGCACGCTTTCGGGCGAACATGGAATCGGAAACGACAAGACGGCCTACATGCCGTTGTTCTTCGGTGAGGACACGCTGCGATTGCAACTTGCTGTGCCTGCCGTCTTCAATCCGCAGCATCAGTTGAATCCGCTGAAAGTGTTTGCGTCCCGGCGGTTTGACCGTGGGACAGGCTTTCAGCCTGTCAATGGTACTGGTGTATGGAACTCTTCGTCGTCTGGCGAGAGAATGGCAGATAACAAGCTGAGCTGTCCTCGAACGTTCGAACCGTTCATTGATACCATTGACGGCGTGATGTGCTGTCCGGCGACAATAACAACCGCCGAACTGCGTTCAAAGGTGGCTGCACACGGTCTGCGGTTTCCGTTGTTTCTGGATGAACACAAACCGCTGTGCGAGCAGGTGGCGTCGAGTGGTTTTGCTTCGGCGTCATCGCGTTTCGGCCCGTATTGCGACAACATCACAGGCATGAACTGGCGACTGCCCAGCGGACGGATCGTCCGCATTGGTGAGCGCGTCGTAAAATCCACGACCGGCTATGATCTGTTGCGGTTCCTGCTCAATTCGTCCGGTGCTTTTGGTGAGCCCGTCGATTTTGTGCTGCGGCTGCGGCCAGAATGCGGAACGACGCATCTTTCCTGGCTGACAGGCCACTCTGATTCTGTCAGACAAGCCGCCGCCGCGATGCTGGCAACTTGCTGGATCCATTGGTTCGATTCTGTGGACGTGTTGGTCAATGGCCGCGCGGAATCGTGCCGATTGCGGATCGCGTTGAATTGTCCAACCTCCGAATCCGGAGTTTACGAACAGCACTTGTCTGCGTTTGCTGCGAAACACGGACTTGCTCTGCACTCTGAATCTGTCACTTCGATTCCGGCCGATGGCTGTCCGGATTTCGTGCTGAAGACGACGCCGGATCAGGCGATTCCATTGGCCCGCAGGATCGCGATTGAGAACGACGTCACGTGCATTGCGCTGTGCTATAACGGCGTGGTACATGGCTATCTGATGCACGAGTCCGCGACGGGTCCGGGAAGTAGCGGAACTCGTCAGAGTTCCGACCGAAGTCTGACGACTTCGGCTACGGAAACGCAGTTGAAAATAAGACGCATCATCGAACGCTGCGCGAAAGAAATCCATGCGGTCGGTGGCGACTGGAAATCAAGACACATCCCATCCGTTGCACCTTCGAGTGTCGAACTACCATGGTTCCGGCAACTGGAAAAGGAATTCGCTTCGCCATGACCTCATCTGAAACTCCTGCCTGCGCATCGCCGTCCGGTGATCGCGACTTACTGACCAGTTGCGTCCACTGCGGTCTGTGCCTCGAGGTCTGTCCGACCTACCTGCTGTCGGGTGACGAAAACAACTCGCCGCGCGGACGGCTGCGTTTATGGCGAGAGGAATCTGAAGGACGGCTTGCTCCGGATCCATGGACCGCCAAGTACACCAGAGAGTGCGTCGGCTGCCTGGCCTGTGAGACCGCCTGTCCCGCAAATGTTCCCTACGGAGAAATCCTGGAGCAGACGCGGCACATGCACGTTGCTGCAGGACGGACTCGTACGCCACTGAAGCTGCGGATCGCGGCGGCTCTGGCGGTACGGCCCTGGCTGTTCAATCTCACGATGCTTCCGACGCGGTTGCTGCGTCGCTGGGGCGTGCTGCCGCACCCGTTTCTGTTTGCCGGGCGTCCGGCAGTTGCGCAATCGACCGCCAGTTTTGCCAGGCAACTGATGGTCCAGCATCGCCCGACCGGCCCACGGGTCGCACTGCTGACCGGTTGTCTGATGGAAGCTGTGTTTCGGGAGATCAATTTTGCGACGGTCCGCGTGCTGATCGAGAATAACGTGCAGGTCTTCGTCCCGTCTGATCAGGGTTGCTGCGGTGCCATGCAGGAACACCTCGGGCTGGACGGCATCGACCAGCTTCGCGATCACAACCGTCGCGCGTTTCGGTCGCTTTCTGTCGATGCGGTGGTCTGCAATTCATCGGGCTGCGGACTGGCACTGGGCAAAGCGTTGAGCGACGAAGTTCCCGTGCGCGATGTGCTCGACTTTCTCGGCGAGCAGCCGCTGGTTCAGCGACAGCGCGCCGCAGATGGGACGCGAGTCTACGTCGATCTGCCCTGTCATTTGATTCACGGTCAGAAGGTGGCGGGTATTCCGAAGTCGGTGCTTGACGCTACGGGCTATCGCTGGGAACTTGCCCCTCAGGCCCGCGACTGCTGTGGTTCTGGCGGGGTTTACAACATTCAGCAACCTGACAATGCCCAGGAGATCCTCGCTCGCAAGTCCTCGTTTCTTAACGACGCTGCAGGTGATCCCGTAATCCTGGCGACCAGCAATCATGTCTGCATGATGCAGTGGAATTCAGCGTACAGGAGTGGCCTGGTGAAGCGGCCATTCCAGGTCCGACATGTGATCCAGTTGCTCGATCCTCAGCAACCGGCTTGCGTCGAGTGATCTCTTCACGCCACAATTGAAGGAACTCCGGGTTCTTTATGATGGCTACGAAATGAACAGCGCAGGAATGACTCACCGATCGACTCGTGTTGCCAGGTTCGCGATGCTTGCGGCCTCGTCTGCAGTGTGGCTTGCGGCGATGTCGTGCGCCTCTTCGGCGGCCGATGATGCGGGCAAAGAGAAACCGAAAGTCACGTTTGAAGATCACGTCCTGCCCATCCTGAAAACACGCTGTCTGAAGTGTCACGCCGGAGCGGAGCCAGCCGCGGACCTGTTGCTGACAAGTCGTCGCGATATCCTGCGTGGTGGAAAGTCGGGGTCCGCCATCCGCGTCGCGGCAGCGGAATCGAGCTTGCTCTGGGAAAAGCTGACCTCTAACGAAATGCCCAAGGGTGGTCCGGCGTTGTCGGCTGAAGAGAAGGGCGTGATTCGCACCTGGATCAACGAAGGTGCGGCTTCGACGCATGAGCCGGACGATGATGCGAGCGAACTCAAATCCGAGGACGGGCAGCAGTCCAGCGCGCACTGGGCGTTTCGACCTCCCGTTCGTCCGCCGGTACCGCAAGTGCAGAATCCGGAGCGCGTCCGGAATCCCATCGACTCGTTTGTGGTCGCAACTCTGGAAGCGAACGGCTTGAGTCTGTCACCGGACGCAGGTCGCGAAGTATTGTTGCGACGCGCGTCGTTTGATTTGATCGGACTGCCACCGACTCCCACGGAAGTGCGTGAGTTTCTCGCCGATCAGGCTGAGCTTGCCTATGAACGGATGATCGATCGCTTGCTTGCGAGTCCGCATTACGGTGAACGCTGGGCACGGCACTGGCTGGATTTGGCCGGATATGCTGACTCCGCCGGTGTGCTGTCCGAGGACCGACCGCTGCGGACGGCATTCCGATATCGCGACTATGTCATTCGGGCATTCAATAACGACAAGCCGTACGACCGCTTTCTCCAGGAGCAGATTGCCGGTGATGAACTGACAGACTACTGGACTGCGTACGAGACGCTCGATCGATTGCCGGACGCTGTCGTCGAAGCAGTCACAGCAACAGGCTATCTGCGCTGTGCTCCCGATTCCAGTCGCCCCGACTTCTCGACGATCAAGAATGCCGACGCACAGTATTTCTATCCCACGATCAACGACACGCTGCAGATCGTCGCCTCGTCCACAATGGGACTGACCTTGCAATGTGCGCGGTGCCACAGCCACAAGTTCGATCCGATTCCGCAGGTTGAGTACTACCGGATGCAGTCCATTTTCATGACCGCATACAGGCCAAAGCAATGGGTTCCGCAAATGGAGCGAATGGTGCTCGTCGCCACCGCTGCTCAGAAAAAGGCGGCGGATGAACAGAACGGCAAAGTCGATATAGAGATCGCACGGCTGAAGAAAGAGCTGACGGACCTGCGAGTCCAGTACAAACAGCGGCTGCTCGACGATCGGATTGCAACTGTTCCGGAAGCGATTCGCAGCGACGTGCAACTGGCGCTGAACAAGTCGGCCGACCAGCGTTCCGAAGTCGAAAAATACCTTGCCGAAAAATTTCAGGCATCGCTGCAGCCGGACGACAAGACGCTCGACACGCTGTTGCCCGAGACGTTTGCGGATTATCGAACAGGTGTTGATGAGCGGAACAAAGCGATGACCGCTCAGGAACTGCAACGAATCAGCTTTGATGAACTGCGAGCCCTCTACGATCTGCCGGGACCAGTGATCGTTCCATTACTTCGTCGCGGTGACGCATTGACTCCGGGACCGCCGGTGGAACCCGGTGTCGTGTCAGCGCTGGCGGCTCCGACTGCATTCGATTGGGCTCCGCCAGTGGCTGAAGCCAAAACCAGCGGGCGGCGACTGGCGTTTGCGCGCTGGCTGACTCAGCCCGATCATCCGTTGACGGCGCGCGTCATGGTCAATCGAATCTGGCTGCACCATTTTGGCGAAGGATTGGTCTCCACGCCGGAAGATTTCGGCACACTGGGCTCTGCACCAAGCCATCCCCAACTGCTCGACTGGCTGGCTCGGGAATTTGTCGAGAGCGGCTGGAGCGTGAAACACATCCATCGATTGATCATGACTTCGACCACTTATCGGCAGCGTTCGACGGCTGAGGAGACGCAACTCACCCGCGCACGGGAGGTCGATCCCGACAATCGGCTGCTGTGGCGACAGCGTCTGCGGCGAATTGATGCGGAACCGTTGCGTGATGCGATGCTGAGTGTTTCCGGATTGCTGGACACCAGCATGTTCGGAAATCCAATTCCTGTCGCACGGCGTCCGGACGGTGACGTGACCATTGCCGACGGACAGAACGATCACCGCCGTTCGATCTATGTTCAGATCCTGCGCGGTAACCCGTTGACGATGCTGCACGCTTACGATCAACCGGTGATGGAAACCAACTGCACTCGCCGTAACCGCTCGACAGTTTCCACTCAGGCTCTCACGTTACTCAACAGCGATGCGGCGATCCAGTACGCGGCTGCTCTCGCTGATCGAGCCTTGCGCGAAGCTCCCGCGTCGCCGTCCAGCTTCGCGTTTCTTGCAGCTCTGTCGCGAGAACCAAATGCCGATGAACTCAGCGTGTTGAATGACTTCATGATAGTGCAGCAGGCACGATACTCTACCGTTGGAGAGCCCGCTGACTCAACACGTCAAAAGGCACTGGCCGACCTGTGTCATATGCTGCTGGTGTCGAATGAGTTTGTGTATGTGGATTAGCCGCGTGCTCAGCGGGCCGCGATTGTTCTATTTGAGATTCGAGATTTGAGATTCGAGATTCGAAACACGGGGCGTTGCCCACGCGGTTAAACGAATGTGCCATGCTCAACAGCGCGATATGATGAAACGATCATGAATAAACACCAACCTTCAAGCCATGATCATCTCTCCCGACGAGAGTCCATTTGCCGCATGGGCAGCGGCTTTGGCGGAATCGCTCTCAGCGCGTTGCTGGGTGACTTCGATCGCACGGCTTCGGCAGCGGAGAGCGTGACTCACAGCGTGCTCGCGAGGCCGCCTCACTATCAGCCGCAAGCGCGGGCTGTGATACAGCTCTTCATGCATGGCGGTCCGAGTCAGGTGGATCTGTTGGACGAAAAGAAAGAATTGTCTCGGCTGAGCGGTCGGACTCCGCCTGCAGAAGTCGCGGATGATGAAAATCGTACGACCTATCTCCTTGGCAGCCCGTTCAGATTTTCGAAGCATGGCGAGAGCGGACTGGAATTCTCCGAAGTACTTCCCCACATCGCGCAGCACGCGGACGACATCGCCGTCATCCGTTCGATGTTTACCGAGCATCGCAACCACGAACAGGCGATCTGGATGGCAAACACAGGTCTGATCGTTTCCGGTCGTCCGAATATCGGGTCGTGGGTGGCCTATGGCCTTGGTGCTGAGAGTCAAAATCTGCCGGCGTATGTTTCGTTGCCGGATCCGGGTGGAATGCCGGTCGATGGTGCCAGGAACTGGTCGAACGGTTGGCTGCCTCCGGTTTATCAGGGCACGGCAATTCGATCGGAAGGATTACCGGTACTGCATCTTCAACCCAGGGCGACGCGGACGACGGAGATTGATTCAGGGCGAATGGAACTGTTGCGAAAGCTGAACGCCAGGCATCAGGAAGTCCGGCCCGGTGAACTCGAACTGGATGCCCGGATCGCCAGCTTCGAACTCGCCGCGCGGATGCAGCTCTCGGCCACCGATGCGCTTGATCTCAATCAGGAAACCGCCGCAACTCAGCAGCTTTATGGTCTGGACAACGACAAGACTCGCTCGTATGGCAAGCGCTGCCTGATGGCTCGACGTCTGGTCGAACGCGGGGTCCGGTTTGTCCAGATCTTCATGGCCGGCCAGCCGTGGGATACGCACTCGAACAACGTCTCCGGCATTCGAAGTTGCTGCGCACAGACTGACTTGCCGGTCGGCGGCCTGTTGACGGACCTCAAACAACGCGGCCTGCTGGATTCGACGCTGATTCAATGGGGCGGTGAGTTCGGTCGAACGCCCGGTGCCGAGCAGCGCGACGGCAACAAGACCCCCGGCATCGAAGGCCGCGATCATCATCCCTATGGCTTCAGCGTCTGGCTTGCCGGCGGCGGCATTCGCGGAGGTCAGGCGTATGGAGCAACCGACGATTTTGGATATCGGGCTATCACGAACCGCACTCAAACGGCCGATCTGCACGCCACGATTCTGCATCAACTGGGTCTCGATCACGAACGACTGACCTTCAACCACAACAGCCGCGACGAACGTCTGACAGATGTCTACAAGGCGCATGTGATCGAGCCGCTGGTTGGGTAACTTCTGGTGTACACATCGCGATCGGACGAAGCGGATTTCTGGTCGGGAACATATCAGGGAGCGCCGCATGTCGTTTTCGTATCCTCAACATTCACCGATGAGTCGCCGGACCATGGTGCAGGCAGGCTCGGTGGGGCTGCTCGGACTGGGCATGAATCATGTCGCCGCCCTGCGCGCTGCCGACGCTGTTTCGCAATCGGTCCATAGCGGTACTGCGAAGTCGGTCATCTTTGTTTTTCTATCGGGTGGCCTCACGCAGCATGACAGCTTTGATCCCAAGCCAGATGCGCCGGCCGATATTCGAGGTGAATTCTCCGCGATCGCCACTCAAACCCCCGGCGTCTTCGTCTGCGAACATTTGCCGATGCTTGCGGCTCGCAGCCGGAACTGGAGCCTGATTCGTTCCCTGACGACACCGTACAACGAGCACTCGCAGGGGCACACGTCGATCCTCACCGGACGCACTCCGATGTCGCCCGGCTATAACCCTGTCAAGCCGCAGTCGAGCGACTGGCCGTCGATTGCTTCGATCGTGGGTGATGCCGTACCGAAGCGCAACAACAACTTGCCGCCGGCAGTCGTACTTCCGGAACGCCTGATCCACAACACGGGACGGACCCTGCCCGGTCAGTTTGGCGGACTGATGGGAAGCCAGCGCGACCCGTGGTTTATCGAAGCGTCGCCGTATAACTCAAAATCGTACGGTGCTTATCCCGACTACGAGTTTCACTTTGTTCGAGGTCGCGAACGAAACAACGATCTGAAGTTTCAGTCGCCGAATCTCAGCCTGCCTGAAGGGCTCAGTCGGTCTCGGCTGACGGACCGGGACACACTGCGATCGATGCTGGATCTGCAGCGGCGGGATCTGGAGCAGGCCGCTGCGACTGCGTCCTTCGACCGACATCGTCAGTCAGCGATCTCGCTGCTGACGGACAGTAGTGTGCAACGGGCGTTTGATGTACACAGTGCAGACTCAGCGACACAGGATCGCTATGGACGGAATGCGTTTGGCTGGTCGCTGCTAATGGCGCGTCAACTTGTGCAGGTCGGCGTCAACCTTGTGCAGGTCAACCTGGGCAACAATGAGGCCTGGGACACTCATGACAATAACTTTCCATTGCTGCGTGACTGCCTGCTGCCGCCCACAGACAGGGGCATGTCTGCTTTGCTCGATGACCTGGAGTCGCTTGGCCTGCTGGATGAAACACTGATCGTGATGGTCGGCGAAATGGGCCGCACACCCAAAGTCAATGCCGCAAATCGCAGCCCCGGCTGCAAGGCAGGCCGTGATCATTGGGGAGCCGTACAAACAGTGTTCATTGCCGGTGGTGGCACCACCGGCGGCGTCGTGATTGGCGCGTCAGATAAGAACGGCGCCTACCCGGCGTTCGATGGGCAGCCACCGGAGAACCTTGCGGCCACGATTTATCATGCCATGGGAATCCCCGCCACTGCCGCCTGGAAAGATGAACTCAATCGCCCCCATAACATCTATCACGGCGATCCGATCGCCGGGCTCTTTTGACAGCCTGCGATCCTATGCCGAATTTCGTGTTCGCTGGGCGGATGCGTAACGCATGGGCAGGCAGACCAGGATTGCGGCGAGCAGGGCGAGTGAGATATGGACTTCGTTGATGAATTCTGATTGCTGATGAAGTGCCAGAAAATCCGGACCGCGCACCTGGCCTGGTGGAGTAATCGCTTTCTGCAGAGGCGAATAGACTGCGACGTAGTCGTATCCGGCAATGGCGGCGGAGAGCAGGCAGAGGGTAAATCCTGCGATCAGCTTTTTGCGGTTTCCTCGCGGTGTCGTCGCGATGGCAAGGCCGGTGGCCGCAGTTGCGGTACTCAGGCAGATCGCTCCGTAAAGGTAATAGAGTGGAAACCGGATCGTGGCGAGGCGGTCTTTGTCAAGCGAATCGAATTCGGGCGTGCGTTGTTCGGCAATGCTGGTGATGACAAACAACGCGGCGCCGCCGATCCATGCGACGAGAAACAAGCGGGCGGTGGTCAGAAACAAGGTGTTCAGAATACGAGTCAACACGGACACTTGAGACAGACCTTTCACAGGGATCGAGAATGAGCGTTTTCAGCAATGTTGGAATGGATTGACAACCATGCCGACAAACACCGGTGAAACACCATTCTATCGGATCAGCATCGCGTCGCCATAGCTGTAAAATCGATAACGGGCTTCAATTGCTTTTCGATACGCTTCCATCGTTAATTCGTATCCTGCCAGCGCGGCCACAAGGACCAGCAGTGTGGAGCCGGGCAGGTGAAAATTTGTCAGCAGGCGATCAATCACTCGAAACTGATAACCAGGGCGGATAAACAACTGCGTCCGACCTTCCCATGGTTCTGTCCGACCGCAGGCTGCGTAGGCGGATTCCAGAGTTCTCACAGTCGTCGTACCAACGGCCAACACACAGTGCCCGGTTGATTTCGCTTCTGCAATTGCATGGCACGCATCAGACGGAAGACGGCACCACTCTTCGTGCATTCGATGTTCAGACAGTCGTTCCGTCGTGACCGGTCGAAATGTGCCGATGCCGACGTGCAACGTGACTTCTGCGGAATTGAGTCCTCGGTCAATGCACGCCTGCAACAGCTCAGGACTGAAATGCAGTCCGGCCGTGGGAGCGGCGACGGCACCGGGTTGAGATGCGTACGCTGTCTGATACCGAATCTGATCGTCCGCATCCGCCAGCTTGCGACCCATATAGGGTGGCAGTGGCAGACTACCGTATTCTGTCAGGATCTCCAGCGGCGTGCGAAGATCTGCGACCGCAGCCTGCCAGCTTCCGTCATCCAGCTTTTGTTTCAAGGTCAGTAACAGCGTCCTGGCGGATGGCGTGTGAACGGGCTCCGCTGTCTCAGGTCGCTGATCATAGGCACGCACAACCGTAATCGTTTCGCCAGGTTGCAGTCGACCGCGAGTGTCGCACAGAATGGTCCATTCGCCAGGGGCAGGCGCTTCTACAAACAAGCCTTCCCAGCGTCCGCCGGTCTCCGTCCGAAAACCAAACAGCCGCGCAGGGAGGACCTGCGTGTTATTGAACACCAACAGGTCTCCAGGATCCAGAAACGCTGGTAGCTCACGAATGTGCGCATGCTGAATTGAGCCCAGTTCGCGATCCACGATAAGCAACCGTGAATCATCGCGCCGTGCGGCAGGGCGTGATGCGATAAGTTCAGGTGGCAGATCAAAGTGCCAGGTGGAAAGCTGATCGGAATCCGGTGGTGACATGGCGAAGTTTTGCATAGAACGAATGGAACGAGTAACGTAGGCGACGTCGCTCCGCGACTCGCATTCCTCTTCTCGAACGCACGGAAACAACGCCACGCCGTGGGAACCATAAGTCACCTGAGGAGGTATCGCTACGGTGCTACAGGGGAATCTCAGTCGGCGGAGCGACTGAGCTACGAACGCGAACCTTTTCTGGCGAGCTGTGGTCTTTTGGCATAGTGTTTGCTTTCACCTATAGCGATCAGTGGCCGGGTTTTCTGAGTGCAGATTCCTCCAAGGCTCCGAAAAATGTTGCGAGAAACAGAAAATACACTGGCGACAGAGTCCGCCACACATGATCAAAACGATCGTCTGAGTCGTCGTTACGGCACAGATACGATGCCAGCTTTGCAGGCTTTGACAGCTCAACAATCAGGCACTCGTCGCGAAACGACAAATGCAATGCCGAAGGCGAGCCACAGCAACAGACTCTTGGCCGGCAGTTCAGCAGTCCAGGCCCCACAGTCGCTCAGTTTCAGCGAATGGGCACAGATTTCCTGTGGAATCCGTCAGCGACTGGAAGCGATTTCGGCATGCCTGGATCAGGTATTCATGGGCCGTGGATTACCAGAATTTCTGCTTCAGAATTCTGCTGTCGTTCGACTGCTCCGCACGTTCACGGACCAGATCGGTGAAGTCACGCGAAAGTCGATTTCATGGGGTTGGCTGGCGTCGACAGATCTGTACATTGCGGCCGATGGCCAGATCATGGTCATCGATCAGAACCTGTCATCTCCAACGGGTATCGAACTTCTCGCCAGACTGATCGATCGCACTCGTGCGGAATCAGTCACCGCGTTTAATGATCTGGCCCGCCGGATGGCCGAATCCGTGGTGACTTACGGTGATTGTTCTGATGCCGCATCCACGGTCGTGCTTGATCCGTGTCGGTACAATCCGACGTTTCGCGAAAACGAATTTCTGGCGCGTTCGATCGGGGCACAGATTGCACATGCCGGTGAGTTGGTAGTCACGAAGGACGGCGTGGAGCTGGTGTCTGGCATGAAGCGAACAAGAATCCACACAATCGTACACCGCGTTGATGACGATCTGCTCGACCCCAATTGCTTTCGACCGGATTCCCTGGTCGGGCTACCGGGACTTTGCAAGGCATGGAAAAACGGTCGCGTGAATCTTGTGAACCCGCTGGGCAGCAGTGCCGCGAACATTCGCAGTTTTGTGCAACTGGTGCCGACGATGATTCGTGAATTTCTGGGTGAGGAACCTGCGTTACAGATCGCCCCTTCACTGGAATGCTCCGCGCCCGATGCGATGCGGGAATTGACCGAAGATCCGACGCGGTTTGGCGTGCGGACCAACGATCCGATGCATCCTGCGCGGCCGTATTTCGGCGACGCCGCAACAACGTCCGAAACACTTTCAATGCTCCATGCGGTGCGCCGCAATCCGTCAAAGTTCGTGACACGTTCTCTGCTTCCGGACTCCGAAATGCGAGGATTTAATCTCCGCGTATTTTCAACCATGGGGAAGGGTTTCTACATGCCTCGATGTGGTATTGGCCGCCAGTGCCAGTCCGATGGAGGAGCGACACTCGCCATCAACGATGATGTGTCGGCCCGTTTCGTTGGCTGAGCTGTCCAGGTCGTTTGCGGATGAACCACAACCAAAATCGGTTTGGCGTTCTTCGGGTATTTCATTGACGGAGGCGCACGGTGTAGAATTACGCAGGCAGACATTTCTGCTCCCGCCAATTCCTACACTCGATTTCCTACTCCGAATCTTCCCACATGACGCCGTGCCGCGCAACATCTCCTGTCGATCGCATCCGATCTGCCTCGCGCCGCCACTTGCTGCAGGTTGGATATTCCGGATTCATGGGACTCGGTCTGAATTCGCTCATACCGCGAAAAACGCTGGCTGCTGAATCATCGCCGGCGTTGGCCGCACCGCGTGCGAAGTCGCTGATCATTGTCTTCTGCACGGGGGCGATCAGCCATCACGACACGTTCGACATGAAGCCGAACGCGCCAAAAGAGATTCGGGGCGAGTTCAATCCGGTTGCCACTTCTGTCACAGGAACACAAATCTGTGAACACCTGCCGCGTCTTGCAGCGCGCGCCCACAAGTATGCGTTGGTTCGAAGCCTGTCGCACAAAGACAACAATCATCTGATGTCGACGCATCATGTTCTGACCGGGCATCTTCAGCCTGGGGCCTTCTTTGACAAGGTCGCGTCCCGCGATGACTGGCCGTGTTACTCGGCGGGGTGCGAGTACCTTCGGCCGCGAAGTGACGGCATACCGAGCGGCGTCAATCTGCCGACGTTTCTGATGTCGTCACCGCTGACATGGCCAGGTCAACATGCTGGTTTTCTGGGACCGAAATACGATCCGTGGCAAATCGTCGGCGATCCCAACAGTTCGGATTTTCGAGTAGACGCATTGACGCTGTCTCAGGGAATTGATGCCACGCGTCTCAATCAGCGTCGCGGTTTGTTGAAGGCGCTCGATCAGCAGACGGACGTTGCTTCTGATATCGGTGCATATCGGATGACTGAAGATCAGAGGCTGGCGTTTACGATGCTGTCGTCCGGGCAACTGTCGCAGGCGTTTGAGCTGAATCGGGAAGCCGCTGCAGTTCGGGATCGTTACGGAAGGCATGCCTTTGGCCAGTCGTTACTGCTGGCGCGACGACTGGTGCAGGCTGGCGTTCCGATTGTCCAGGCCAACATGGGGCCCGTGCAGAACTGGGACCATCATCAGGCGATCTTCACAACGCTCAAAGGACGCATGTTAACGCCGCTCGATCAGTCGGTCTCCGCGCTGCTGGATGATCTGGACGAAAGCGGTTTGCTGGACCAGACGATGGTCATGGTGTTGGGTGAGTTCGGCCGTACGCCGAAGATCAACAAGGAATCCGGCCGCGACCACTGGGGCCCGTGTTTCACAGGCCTGTTCGCCGGTGCCGGAGTGCTCGGCGGCAAAGTTATTGGCCACTCGGATGACATCGGTGCCTATCCGACATCTGCGTCATTTTCCCCCGACGACATCGGTGCGACCGTCTATACAGCGCTGGGCATTGATCCACAAGCTGTGGTACATGATCGCATCAATCGCCCGGTGCATCTGAATCAGGGCAAGGTGATTGAGGCTTTGTACAGCGACGTCGGTGTTTGACGTTGCACCATGATTCACGGTGTCGATCACCGAATGTTTTATCCCGCTGATTGCTGCTCGATTGAGCAAACCCGCCTGATTTCAGCGTTGGAATAACCTACCTGTTCAGTCTCCGTATTGGTGATCATTGCGATACACATCGACAGCTGCTTCGCTATCGACTGGCCGGAATCGTTGGATAACACCGAAGTCGCGAAGATTGAATCATCAATCGGTACGCAACTTGCGTCACGCAAATATCAGGCGTGCCGCAAACATGGACGACTGCTGCACGATTCAGATGTATTCGCGTACAGAAGGACAAAGGTTTCATGAGTAGTGGATTCCTGATCGACATGGATGGTGTTATCTACCGTGGGTCTGAGCTCATTCCCGGTGCACGGCAATTCATTGTGAAGCTGCTTGATGAAGACGTCCCGTTTTTGTTTCTTACCAACAACAGTCAACGCAGTCGACGGGATGTGGAGACGAAGCTGAATCGCATGGGAATTCCGATTCAGGAAAAGCATGTTTTCACGTGCGCGATGGCGACAGCCCGCTTTCTCGCTCGACAACTCCCGAACGGAACGGCATTTGTCATCGGCGAAAGTGGGCTCATGAATGCATTGCACAGCAACGGTTACTCGATTGTGGATTCGCACGCCGACTATGTCGTCGTGGGCGAAGGACGAACCCTGTCATTTGAACTTGTGGAACGGGCCGTGCAACTGATTCTGGAAGGCGCGAAGCTGATTGCCACCAATCTGGATCCAAACTGCCCGACGCAAACGGGGACTCGTCCTGGTTGCGGCGCCGTAGTGGCTTTGCTGGAAAAAGCGACTGGTGTTAAAGCATTCAGTGTCGGCAAGCCGAGCCCCGTCATGATGCGTGCGGCTCGCAAAGAACTTGGCCTCGAGGCGGCGAGTACCACGATGATCGGCGACACAATGGACACGGACATTTTGGGCGGCGTGCAGTTGGGCTATCGCACAATCCTTGTCCTGTCCGGATCGACAAGTCGGGATGATCTGAAGGATTTCGCGTACCGACCGGATCTGGTTGTGGATTCCATTGCCGATCTCCTGGATCCGTCACCGGCAATTCAGCATTTCCTGAATGACGTTCTGCCTGCTGAATCTCTGCTGGCTGGCTGAAAACTAAAAGACGCCCGGAGCATTTCGATCCGGGCGTCTTCATTGAGCGGAAATGGAGTCACTTCCATTCAGACACTAATCACTGAATTGAAAAGCCTTTCAGGTGAGTATTCGTTTTGGCGTACTCAGTGAGTTTCGCCTTGTAGTCCAGTGTCGGGTTGGTCACACGAAAACTGCACACCTGATTTCCAGTATCAGTCTGAATGTCGGAAATGCCATCAATTTTTGTCAGATCGCTTCGCACGGAAGCGGCACAGCTGCCTCACGTCATATTCGGCACACTGAGGGACACAAGAACTCCTTCGGCCGTCTTTGAAGCAGCAGGAGCAACAGCGGGTGTCTGCGAAACTTCAACTGAAACGGGATCCGCCTCAGCCGCACAGCCCGCGATGGATGCCATGACCCCGGTGGTCAACAGCATTGGTACAAACTTCTTCACAGTCATTCTCCAGCAGAAACCAACAACACAAAAAATGGTTGTGAGACATCATCATTCAAGAGCTTACTTGAAAAATGATTAAACTCGGCCAACCCGACACGCAAATGACGCCGTCAGCGTCATTTGCGTGTCGAGCCGATGAGGTGCTCCACATTCTACACAGCCATGCGGGTTCTGGACACAGAATCTGCGGGATACGGTACGCCGAGCCGACTATTCCCGGCGTGCGGATAGTTTTCCCGCCTCGTCCGGCGTCAAGGCCCGGTCGAAGACAGCGATTTCATCAAGGCGACCTTCAAAGTTATCGGCATTGTCGCTGCGCCCACCGAAATAGAACTGCTTGAGGTCTACCGAGGAAACGGGAACTGAGTCCTGTTGAATCTCCGGCTCGGCGTTTCCATTCAGATACACTCGGAGCGTCGTCCCTTCACGTATCAGAGCCACATGATTCCAGGTCCAGCGATCAATTGTGGTCTTGCCAATCAAAGGATTCTGGCCGATGCTGTCGCCATGCTGGAAGATGAGCTTTCCAGGAGATGTCGCCGTGCCGCCGATTCCCAGATGGTCACCCTGAGGACTCAGCCCGTGATTATTGTCGCGTGACACAATCCAGCCTGCGGTGCCTCGGCCTTCATTCGGCATTCCGTTCCAAAGCCACAATGAAACCGAATAATGATCATTCAATTCCGGAAACCGAGCGCTCAGTCTGCCGCCGGCAAAATGCGCCGCGCGATTCGTTTCAGACTCAAGGCAAAAAGCCTCCGATCGCGGCCCTGCCAGAAAGAACACCACGCCTGGCTCATAGACAGCGTCGTGATGATGTGGCGATGAATCAATCGCGTGGGGGGCAGCCATTTCGTCCATCCGCCACCACGCCACAGGGTTCAGGGCTGCGATCACTTCAGCAGCCGAGCCCTGAGTCTGCACAAACGGTCGGCGAGTTTTTCCGGTGACTTTTTCGAGCAACTGCAGATCGGCTTCCGCGATTTTCGGTTCCGCCAGCACTTCCAGTCCGGCCGATCGCGCGGCCCATGTATTGTAGCCGCCGAGAAGATGTTGTTCCGGAGGCGGAATGTATCCATCGCCACCGTTGGCCAATTCGATCACCATTGTCTGCGGCAACGGTGACTGAAGTTTTAGTTTCAGTCCGGTGAGTGCATATGTTTCATTGGGAGTTGTCGCGATGGAAATCTCGCCGATCCGCAGTGCCTGCAGGACGACTTCCGTGGATTGCAGCTGATGCAGGATCACTTGTTCGCGGGCATAGACTTCTTCCGTTGTTGACGGCAGTTTGTCTCCGAGCGTCGCCACAATGCGTTCGGCCCATTCCAGCAGCTGTTTGTTGGGAACACGATAGTGAAGCGGCAGGCGACGCTCAGCCATTGCGAGTTCGGACGTGGCGGAATAGGTGACCGAGCGATAGGCGTCCAGCGCAATCTTCAGCAGGCCGTCTGTGTATTCCGTAACTGTTGGACTCTGCAGTGGTGCGTCGGCAGGCAGGTTGTAGTCGCGTCTCCAGATATCGCCGCTGCATCCATGAGACATGATGGCAACAAACGGAGGGGCGGTGGGCTCTGCCGGTGTCACAGGATCCGCTACAATCTGTTCCTGAAAGCCGTTGCAGAAAAGTCCAAAATAATCCGGATGCAGCGCTTCAACACCCGAAAAATAGTGCATCGAAAAGTTCGACAGCACGGCAATCGGTCGGCCTTCCGGCGATTTGAATGCAATCATCGACAAGTCCGGATCTTCCGGCCCGGATTCCCCGGTGACGTTGTCAAGATTCGCTCCCGCGTGCATGTTCGCGCGCAGCGTCGGATTGCCGAAAGGATCAAGCCCGATGCGATCCGGGCGAATGATCCAGCGTCGCAGCGCGGTATAGTCGGCAGCATTGCGAACAGCCCAGCCGACTTCCGCAGGCTCCAGATGGGATTCTGCCAGAGCGATGGCCTCCGCAAGTCGGTCGCGCAGAAAGACAATATAGTTCTCATCCAGCTCAGTGCCCAGACAGGCCATCGACGAAGGTGCGGTGTGAGTGTGTGTGGCTGAGATCAGCATCCGGTCCGGGCGAATCTTTGTGCGCAGTGCGGCGAGCTGCTTGGCGTCGTCCAGAACGATGCGACCGATCATACAACTATCGACCACGACGATCGCAACTCGCTCGGTTCCATTGTCCAGCACGATCGATCGAGCGTACAGCGGCGCGACAGCTTTGTCGGCAGAGCGGCTGGTCATGCCTCCGTTAACAAGCACCGGAAACTGCCGCGGTGTGATGTCCACGATCGCCGCGCCTGCCTTGAGTTCTGCTTTGGCGACATGCGCGGCACTGCAGACGGAGGCGACACACAGAATCAAAGTCCATGCGATTTTCATCGATTTTTTTCCCGCAATTGTCGTTGGAAACAGACTGAGTCACTGTAGTACGGCAGAATTCGCTGTGAGCTGCAACTTTGCAGCGTTGGATTATTTCAACGGGATCGCCGACAATGATGGTTGATGGTAACCGCCTCGCCGTCTGTTTTCGAGCGTGCGTTGGCAGGAATGCGAGTCGGCGGAGCGACATCGCCTACGTAGCTCAGTCGCTCCGCCGACTGAGATTTTCCGGATTGAACGTAGTTATGCCTACACGTCCGAATTATGGAACAATCGCAGCGTTTTCTGCCCGTTAAAGTCCTCGCATCACACTTTTCAACAGCAAAGAATGAACCGATATTGCATCGTCCTTTGGAGCATCTTCCTGCTCCTGCTGGCCAGCCAGTTGCCGATCTTCGTTGAGCAAACGCTGACGCCGGATACCGTGCTGTACGATGTTCAGGCGCAGTGCCTGTTGAACGGCGGCGTGCTGTATCGTGACGTGCTTGAACCAAACCTGCCGGGAATCGTCTGGGTTCACGCCGTTGTCCGAAGTGTCATCGGCTGGACTTCGTCGGCGCTTCGCGTGTTTGATCTGCTCGTTGTGCTGTCGATCGGCCTGCTGCTCGGCAGAATTGCGGCACCTGCAATGGCAACTCAGCGACAGACGCACACAATCCACGCAGCAACTTTACTGGGAGTGATGCTGTTCTACTTTGGCACATCGGAATGGTGTCACTGTCAGCGCGACACATGGATGCTGCTGCCATGTCTGTTGGCGTTGATGACTCGAATCAGCGTACTGCGAAGGATGAAAGAAGCCCGCAGTCCGGTTGCGGGTATATCGGTGCGACTGTTTGCGTTCGCGATGCTGGAGGGATTTTTCTGGGCTGTGGGCTTCTGGCTCAAGCCGTTCGTGGCGATCCCGGCCTTGACGGTGCTGACTGTGTCGATTCGTTTTTCGCCAACCGTGCGAGGTTGGAGTTTTCAGACGCTGGCGGTCCTGTGTGGCGGAGTACTGACGGGAGCTGTCGGAGTTGCCTGGATGATTCAAAGTGGATGCTGGCCGCACTTTGTCGATATGGTTTCAAATTGGAACGGCGACTATTTTCAGGCCGGCCGCTCGCGCCGGACGTGGGACCGGTTTGTGTCTCACGCAATCCGATTTCAGCCGTGGATTCTGCTGCATGTTGCGGCGATGATGATCAGCGTCAGGACGCTCTGGATGCGGCGGACGGCAGACGTCAGCAACACGACAGGCGACCTTATCGCTGGTAACCTGTTGGCTGCGTTCTATCTCGGCTGGATCGCACAGGCATTTTTCCTGCAACAACTATTCGACTACATCCATGTGCCCGGAATCCTGCTGGCATTGACAATCTGCATCCGAGTCGCCTGCCCCTCTCCGGCGAGCGGTGGGCGTCAGCCCTCCGGTACCCTGACGCGGTCAGCATCAAGCATTACCGCCACCCCAAAAAATCTCATCCTTCCGGCGACGATCGCCTTCGCCTGCCTGGTAATCGCCGCCTCGCCGGTCTTTCGCTGGCACCGTCAACGTCTGTGGCTACCTTGCGTGCGAGCCTGTCTCGGGACACCGCTGTCGCCTGAGTCGCGAGACCAGATTTCTCAAATCCCATTTCCGCGCTGGAGCGAACTTCAGCCGATGCTGGATCACGCGCGGCAGATCGGGATCGCCGATCAATCCATCATGGCCTACAACGGCAATCTGATCCATCTCTATCCGGAGCTTGAATTTCAGCCTGCGACGCGATTCGTGTACCTCGACGTGCTCGCCCGCAGTTTTCCGGATCACCGCGATCT
Organism: Candidatus Kuenenia sp.; assembly: GCA_043722015.1. Lineage (GTDB taxonomy): Bacteria > Planctomycetota > Planctomycetia > Planctomycetales > Planctomycetaceae > SXXK01. The sequence goes on from JAYSPO010000968.1 coordinate 32,409, forward strand.
GATGATCTCCGCCATCGAAAATTCGACCGTGCGTTACGTGGTGAGCGACCTCCGGGAAGACGGCTGGGAAGGCGACATCCCGGACGAAGTCTTGTTACCGCCTCCGGTCGCAGAACATCAAGCGGATTTCTGCTTCCCCTACAATCAGACGCCGCTGTTCCGTTCCGGCGGCTATGTGCTGTTCCGAATTGATCAGCCAGTGGCGCAGTTGTCAAGCGACTATCTTCCGCTGGCGCGGCCGTAGGTGAAGGAGTTTACGATGCATGATTTTCCAGCCTCCGTTCGAGGGGCCACAGACTACACGACGATCATCGTCAACGTGGCACTTTTGGCCCTGCTGGCCGTGATGTTCTGGTTTGCGGTTCGCAAGCCTCGTGCGAACTCTCCAAACAAGTTTCGTGTCTGGTTCGTGCTGAGCACGGGCATTGTATTTGGTCAACTCGTGGGAATCGCCAATTTCCCGTCGCATGCGTTAACAATACTTTTATGCGGAGCTGCTGCAGTTATCATCTGCATGATCGGCGGGCTTCGTGAATCTCTGCGATCGGAACGTGAGAGTGGACTCAAGCCAGCGTTGAGCATTCCTGAAGTCGCCGTGATCTTGGTGATTCAAGCCGTACTGTACGCACTCTTGCTGCCGCCAGTGAGCAATGTACGCACTGCTGCGAGACGTACACAGTGCAAGAACAATCTGAAGCAACTTGGACTCGCCATGCACAACTACCATGATGACTACGGTCGCTTTCCTGCAGCTGCGGGTATCACCGAAGAAGTGACGAGCCCAGTGCCTGCCAGCTGGCGAGTCACAATGCTGCCGTACATTGAGCAAGCACAACTGCATACTGATTACAATCTCAAGAGGCCATGGGATTCTCCGGAAAATCTGCCGATCGCTGTTCGTCGCATAGAGGCCTACATTTGTCCCAGTCAGCCACTTATCGCACAATCAAATGCCGAGTCACAGTTTTTCACGTCCTACGTCGTGCCGACGGGTAATCACACGGTTTTCCCGAAGGACGGCAAGGCTGCACATTCGCTCGCGGAAATCCTGGACGGAAGCAGTAACTCGCTGCTCATCATGGAAGCCTGTGGAACGCGCATCGTGTGGACGAATCCGCAGGATGTCGATGTGGATTCCGCGACCATCGGCATTAATTTACCGGGTCGCGAACCGGGATTCTCGGATGGAATTATGTCGAGCCATCACACCGGCGGCGCTCAGGCGGCACTGGCCGATGGCAGCGTGCGTTTCATCTCAGCCGACACCGATCCAAAGATCCTGAAGGCACTGCTGACCGTGGATGGGAAAGAAGAGGTTGGTGAGTTCTGATGGTTTTGAAAATTTCTGAATTGCGACGACGCTTCCGCCGGGCTTGACCCGGTCGGAGCGACAATTGATGGGCTACACAGAACGCAACGCCCCCTTTCCTCCTTTGGCGTCCACTCG
>JAYSPO010000969.1:0-1377 GCA_043722015.1 Candidatus Kuenenia sp.
TCTGCAGATCCGGACCCTGCTGATGACTTCATCACCGCCACAGCTGACGAAACGGCAACTCACCGGGAAATTTCATTCCATGAAACGCCGGCATTCAGCGAGGACCAACGTTCTCAATCGGCAGACTGGCGCGACGCCATCGACCGCATGCCGCAGAAACTCGACGGCGTTGAATGTCCACTTGTCATGAACTAGTACTCCATCCCTTTCCTGAAAGGCAAAACGTCCCATGTGTGGCATCGCAGGTGTTCTCTATGCCGATCCCGCCCGATCGGTCAGCCAATCATTGCTGACGGATATGGGGCAGACGATTGCGCATCGAGGCCCGGATGGGGAAGGCTCTTTCCGATCCGGACCGGTGGGCCTTGTGCATCGTCGTCTGGCCATCATCGATCCTGCAGGCGGACGACAGCCGCTTTCCAACGAAGACGAGTCCATCCACGTCGTGTTCAACGGGGAAATCTACAACTATCGGGAACTGCGGCGACAACTGGAACAACGCGGTCATATCTTTCGCACAGATTCTGATACCGAAGTGCTCGTCCATCTGTATGAAGACCACGGCGCGGAACTCTGTAAGCAGTTGCGCGGCATGTTTGCATTCGCGATCTGGGACGCCCGCCGCCAGGAATTGCTGCTGGCCCGCGATCATCTTGGCCAGAAGCCGCTCTTCATTTATCGCGACCACGAAAAGCTGGTCTTCGGCTCCGAATTAAAAGCTGTGCTCGCTCATCCGAATATCGATCGATCCATCGATCCGGCCGCGATTCAGGACTATCTCACATTTGGTTTCATCCCCGGACAACGCAGCATCTTCGGCCGCGTCTCAAAACTTCCGGCTGCGCATCTGCTGCGCATCTCACTCTCGCAGTTTCAGGGGTCGCCGCAACGGTACTGGCAACTATCGTTTGAGCATGAAGATCGGTCTTCCGTTGAAGACTGGCAGCAGCGCATCGACGCGGCACTTCGCGAAAGCGTGAACGCCCATCTCGTCGCAGATGTTCCGGTCGGCGCGTTTCTGAGTGGCGGACTGGACAGCAGCGCGGTCGTCGCTCTGATGGCGGGACTACGGTCAGATCCGGTCAGAACATTTTCGATCGGCTTCCATGAAGAAGAATTCAGTGAACTTCCTTTCGCACGCGAAGTCGCACGACACTTCGGGTGTCATCACACGGAAGAAATCGTCACTCCGGAAGCCGCCCGCGACCTGGATGATCTGGTATTTCTGTACGACGAACCATTTGCCGACGCTTCCGCCCTGCCCACAATGGCCGTGTCGCGACTTGCGGCGCAGCATGTCAAAGTCGTACTCTCCGGCGATGGCGGCGACGAGCTGTTCGGCGGCTACGCGCGCTACTCGCACGATCTGAAGGAAGC
>JAYSPO010000970.1:0-1920 GCA_043722015.1 Candidatus Kuenenia sp.
GCTCAGATTACCGATGCCGGACTGGCGAATTTTGACAACTGTCACAATCTGGTATGGCTGCGTTTGGACGCCCCTCAGGTCACAGACGCAGGACTCGCACATTTTTCGAATTGCCAGAATCTTACGTCGTTAAGTCTCTCCTGCCCACGGGTGAGCCACGTTGGATTTTTGCCGTTTGGAGAATGCGAAGGACTCAAAGTGCTGGCTTTGGTCGGCGCGGGGATTACGAACGCAGAGCTCAGCATCTTCCAAAACTGCCGGAACGTTGTGGAACTGCACTTGGAAAACTCACGCGTGACGGACGAAGCAGTCGCGATCGTGCGTCAAAATCATCCGCAACTTGGGGGTCTGTATCTTCATAGTACGCCAGTCAGCGATGCGTGTCTTAACGAATTGGTTCAACTTCGATCCCTTGGTTTCTTGAACATACTCGAGACTCGTATTTCACTGCGTGGCGTCGAACAACTCAAGGGAGCATCGAGCATTCGCGAACTCCAATGGTCCGAGACGAATCGCAATGTTGCTGAGTGTGTTTTGAGGATAGGCGGAACGATCGAGATCGGCATTCCGGAGGAAGCCGAATCGCGACTCGTCCAGGCAGTCGGGGATCTGCCAACTGAATTCTTCCAGGTGCGATCTGTTTCACTGGCGAGCGTTCCCAAGCCTTTGGATGTGTTTGCTTCCCCACAGGTGAGCCTCTTCTGGCGGAACTCGGGAGGATGGCTCGCCGCACTTCAGTATCCGGAGTTCGACAAGTTAGAGCGGCTCGATCTTTCTGGTGTTCTCGGGTTGGACCTCACCTTTCTCGCGTCCATCCACGGTTTGAACGAACTGACGCTCGCCAACACAGCAATCGCCGACTTAGCCGTGATTCCACCACTGGCTTCTGTCAAGCGTGTGATCCTTGATGGGAATGACATTAATGTTGGCTTTACGAAATTGGAACAACATACCGCACTGACGGAACTGTCACTCGCCGACTGTGGACTGACCGACGACCTGATTTCACAGCTGCCAAAACTCCCGCTGCTCCAGCGTCTGAATCTCGACGGCAACGACATTCGCGGTCACGTCCTGAAGCAGTTGGCGGAACAACCCGCCTTAATTGATCTCTCGCTCGGTTGTCCATCACTGGGTGACCTCCTGGCGGCGAACCTTGCCGAGCTGAAGCAACTCAAGCGACTCTCGCTCGCGGGCAGCGGCGTGGGCGATGCCGGCATCAAGCACCTCGCCAGCCTGCCGAACCTCGAATCCCTCGACCACCGCCGCACCAAAGCCACCGCCGCCGGCATCGCCGAGTTGCAACTGGCCTTGCCGATGTGCCGGATCACGTCGGACTTCTCGGATGTCGCTGGCTCGGAGGCCGGGAAATAGTGAGAAATGTCAGAATCTCGAATCTCGGGGATTCTGCCGCAACGCGGCCTAATGTGATAGCCTGGGGCAACCTCGCTTGTCGCTGCGCGCGTCTCTGCAAACACCGCGTTGAAACGAAACCGCTGCCGCTGCCCCGCCCTGTTTCCCTCCCTATCATTTTCCTGTGAGACCAAAATCATCGTCCTGTATCGTCACTGCACTCGTCGTGCCGAACAGCATTGGGAATGTTCCCTTTTGCACACTCTGCCTTTTGCACACTCGCACACTTGCGATCATCGGTTGCCGTTACGGAATCCAGGGATTCCAGGAGGCGTAGTACATGGCCTGTGGCACACTGGCCTGGAGGATCTGGTCGGCGATGGTCCTGGGCTGCGATGTTTCGGCGCCGAGCACCAGATCGATCAAGCCTGGCGTGGAACGGTATTCGAAGGCATCGTACGAACTCAACTTCAGCGACCGGGCCATGTCTTCAACCGCGTCTTCAACATAACCAATCTGATCGACCAGATGCTTCTCGATCGCCTGATGGGCGGTGTAGATTTGTCC
>JAYSPO010000971.1:0-9514 GCA_043722015.1 Candidatus Kuenenia sp.
GCGAAACGCTGATCATCACTGACACAACCACAGACAGCCACGCAAAGTTCCGAGTCACCGGTGCTCCCGGAGTGCTCGGCGATGGCACCAAACAGATCACGATTCCGCTGTCGCTGGTCCAGTTGACCGGAATGCCTTTGATCGTCAATGGACTAGCAGGCGACGACACGCTGACAGTCGTCGGTGACGCAGAACTTGTGCCTCTCACGGGATTCGTTTTTCAGGGCGGAGCCGGTTTGGACAAACTGTCTCAGGAGTCGTCAACCCTGACATCGACCTGGAACGTCTCTTCGTCCGGGAATGGCAGTGTGACTCCCGCCGGTCGCAGTTTGCGGCGATTCACGAGTGTCGAGTTTTTCGTTGGTGGTGAAGCGGAAGATGTGTTTCGCCTTTCGATCACTGCCAGCAGCTCCCCGTTAGTAGTGGACGCCGGAGGCGCTGACAACCGCCTCGAACTTTCTGCAGATGCCGACATCGAACTGTCGTACAAGTCGTTGCTGGCGGCTGAGAGTGAGGTGAACATTACCGGCACGATCAATCAGCAAGTCCTGCTGCGGGGATTTACAGATGCGACTCTGACTGGCGGGGCGGGCAATAATCGCCTGGACGCTTCCCGCTTTCTGGGGAGAGTCCGCCTGTTCGGCAGGGATGGAAATGACGTGTTGCTCGGCACTCAGAAAAATGACATTCTGGACGGCGGCGGCGGAGGAGATGACATTCTTCTCGCGGATTATGGTGACGACATCCTGCGAGGCGGCAACGGAAACGACAGCCTGAATGGTGAGTCCGGCAACGATGTTCTGTACGGCGATGCCGGGAATGATATTGTGATCGGCGGCATCGGTGCCGATGTGCTCTTCGGAGGCTCCGGGGAAGACATTCTGATCGGATACGGGAAAACAAGCAAGTCGATGCCTTCGAAATATGCGTCGGCAAGAAGATCTCGTCGGCGAAGCGATGAAGTTTCCGCCCCCGAACCCTCATAATCAGAAGATTTGATTCCACTCTCTCCGATTCCAGGCTATCAAACGTTGGAGAAATTGGGCGCGGCGTTATAGTCTTAACATAGAGATTTCGGTGGCTGCAGTTCGAAGCTGAGCATTCGAAGTTCCACTACGTCGCGAGAGACAGGGGAAAACCGGCATGAGCACAGGCCAAGCGGATGACTTAATGCGTCGTCGTTGTCTGGTTCTGGACAAGCAACGCCTTGCAGACGTGGATGAAAAGCACGCGCGCGTGCGTACATTGCTGACTGCAGCCGGAGCCGATGCTTTGCTGCTGCAGGATCACGCGAATATCGCCTGGTTCACCGCCGGAGCTGATCCGGCGCGATGCACGGCTGAAGGATGTCAGACCAGTCTGTTTGTCACCGATGACGCCCGGCTGTTTGCCACGAATGCCGTCGATTCTGCACAGTTGTTTGAACGGGAAGCATTTGGCCTCGGATTTCAACTCAAGCAGCGAGAATGGTTTCAACCTCACAGCGCGCTGGTTGAGGATCTTTGCCGAGGTCGCAAAGTCGTCAGCGATTCGGGCGTTGAGGGAACTCGCAGCGTGGCGAAGGACGTTGCAAGGCTGCGTCAGCCGCTCACAGAACTTGAAGTGGATCGCATTCGGCGACTGAGTAAGGTGTTGGTGCATGCGGTTGAAATCTCGGCCGGTCATGTTCGACCCGGAGTCTCTGAAGCGTCCGTTGCCGGGGAACTCAGCAATCGATTGATTCGACGAACGGTGACGCCCGTCCGGATTCAGGTGTGTGCTGATGGCCGCAACATTCGCTACCGTCACTGGTCATACAGTGAAGACCCGATAGAATCGTATGCGACGGTTTCGTGTGTGGCGAAACGCTGGGGACTGCACGTTGCCGTCAGTCGGACAGTGTGCCTCAATCAGGTTCCGGAAGAGTTGTGGGCGGCTCATCAAAAAGCCGTGCTGATGCATGCGACCGGAATGTACTTCTCGAGAACCGGGCGGCAGCTGAAAGAGATCTGGCCCAAGGTTCGCCGCATCTATGACAAATTCGGCATGCCGACCGAATGGCAGCTGGCGGATCAGGCAGAAATCATCGGCTACCGCGCGATGGAACATCAACTGACACCGGATTCGGAGTACGAACTCCAGGCCCCGACCGCGATGTACTGGCATCCCGGCGTCAATGCCGCGCTCACGGGTGATACGATCCTCGTAATGCCCGGTGGCTGTGAAATTGTGACTCGGTCTGCCGTGTGGCCACAACTGCGCGTGCAGGTGAAACGCCATGACGTGTCCTGCTGCGGTCTGCTGTTGATCCGAGGTGAAAAAACACAGGAACTCGACACCAGCGAAGACGCGGATAAGACTCCGGCGCTCTTTGCCGGACTCAATCTCCCCGATGACGATTCCGATGGCTCGCGCATGGATTCGATCTGGGAACTGGATATGTCCGCGCATCAGTCGGTGTTTGAGGAAAGCGAGTCCGAGTATTCAGAACAATCCGTGCTGGATTGATCCGAGTCAGACTCGGCGAGCGGCATGCGTCAGCTTGCCGGTACGCTGCGATTCAAACCGTCGATGCTTTTGAATTGCGCCGCGTGTTCAGACGCAGAATTGTACCAGTGGGCTGACGCCCACCGCTCGCCATGCGCTTCAATCAAACAGCCCGTGCAGATACCAGTTGCCGGTTTGCAGTTCACGGAAGATCCAGAGCTGCCCACCGGTCTCCGTGACCGCCCGATAGTAATCGCGATGGCAGGGCTCATCGGTCCACCATGCGGTCTGAATTCGTTCGGGGCCATTCAGCTCGATGATTCGCTTTGGCTGCCCCAGGACAGAAATTCGTGCGGGGGGCTGATCGTCGCCGCGACCGGCGATCGGCTGCGGAGTCGCCAGTAAGCGCAGTGGTCGTGGCAATGTGCGTTCGATATGGAGCCCTGCGTCCGGATCAGGTTCCGTCAGCCGCTGCAGAATATGTTCCGATTGCGGGGCGCGAACGGTGGAATCGGCGCTGGCAATGACGGGGTCCGGCACGATGGCAAATTCCGGTCGCGGGTCGGCCTGAATTCGAATCGTGCTGACTGACTGCGGTCCCAGGCGATTACTCAGCCTTGCGATCAGGGTCGCCAGTTCTTCCTGCGGACGAACATGTTCCGTCGAACTGAACAGGTCTCGTTGACGCGATATAGGGATCGGTACGGTCTGCACGGCCATCGAAATTGCGGACACGGGTGCGGCGAGCGGCAGAGTTTCCAGACGCAGACTAAGAACTTCGAACATCAATTCGGCTGACTGCGTCGGCTTGACCACGCCTGCCGACAACGGCAGTTTTTTCCCGGACGCACAGGTCAGGTCACAGATGAGAACACTGCAGGCGACGCGGCGACGTGTGATTTGGTCAGCGACGCTTTCCACCAGATGCTGCAACACCTGACGAATGTCGTCAAAGCTATTCGCCGGATACTCGGAACTCCATGCGGCCGCGACCGGATTCGATTCAGGCAACGGATCAATCGATTCGTCGGCCAGCGAAAGCAATTGATGAACTCGTGCTACGGCAACTTCCGACAGTCTCGAAGGCAGATCTTCACGAGGCAGCGAGAACAGTTGTCCAATCGACCGAATCCCCAGATGTGCCAGGATCTGCAGGTCCTTGAGCGGTAAACGGGAGGAGGCGATGGGTAGACTCGACAATTCCTGCTGCTGCATGTCCGGTGGAACAATCTGAATCGGCAGTTCGTATCTCGTGACCGTGTCTGTCAAATGCGAAGATGTGCGACGCGATGCACTGGAAGCAGGCATCCGTGAATTGCGCAGGACTTCCGGACGAGCATGTTCCGTATGCGTGAATGCCCAGACGGCAGCGATCGTATCTGCGATGGCAATCCGTGCGGTCCAGCCGGACAGTTTCAGATCGCGCAGCAGGAACTCGGCTAATGCCGCTTCTCCGCCAAAGAGCGGACCGCAACCAGTGATGTCCAGCAACAGACTGTCAGGCAGCGGCATGGAATCCATGCCGACCACCGGTGCATACCGGCGTGTGATTTCGGCAACTGCTGCCAGTGTGTGACGATCCGATTCCGGCACCCATTCGTGAAACGACACGATGGGAATCCGGGCCACGTTTGCGGCGCGAGGTGAATCGGATTTTTGAGCTGTGGGACGCGCGCTGTGCTGTGTCGATCTGCGATGCACGGCCTGGGGATTTACAGGCAGTGGTTGAGCCATACTGCGAGCTTCTGCCAGCGGCATCCCGGGACGTACACCGGCGATCCATGCGTCACGCGAGACGGCGACAACAGCGGGGCCGGTGCTGGCGGTTGGAAACACGGCACGCAGGTACTTCACGTCGGCATCGGATGCCGTGCGCGGTGCTGTCCGATCGGCACTGCCCGGTGCCGAGGTATGCAGCGCCAGCGACGGCGGACATCCGCCTTCAAAACGCAGGCGCTGTTGCAGGCTTTGAATCGGCCAGTTCGGAAATCGAATGCACAGCACCCGTTTCATGATCGACTTCCAGTTGAGCGTATCCCGTATGTTGCAGTCCGTGACGCGAACGCAGCAATTGAACTTTCAGACGACGACGTCCCGTGAGACCTGCCAACGCGGGTGGAACTGTCGTCACATGCAGCCTCAGATCCGCAAACGAAGGCTGATGCAGGATACTGGCTGGGCGAACGAGTACAATTGTGACGCCACTGCGTTCGATAGCAAGTTGCAGACGCCGCATGACGGCCGATGATGCCAGTTCCAGAAATGACAGCACGACACGCACGCCCGGACAGCGCGCCGTCTGCTCCAGCGCCCAGAGCGCATCGCTGTGTGTTGCCGAAGCCTGACGCACGAAGCGGCTGTGGCTGGTCGTTGATGGCGCAGATGCGGCCCGAGTCGGGCGAATCAGCAGCATCCGGGACAATGGGATTCCATGACTGCGTGCGGCATCGGCGTGGAAGTCGTGACGTTCATCAACAATCGCCAGACAACCTGGCAGCGTCAACATCGGCGCGATTGACTTGAGTGCAATTGAAGCAGCATACAGACCGACGTCGTCAGAAACCCATTCGATGAGCGATGCAGTGGGAAGGCCACCACGCGGAAGTATTCTGTCCACAGACACCAGGCCGGTTGGAATAATCTGCTGAGACGTCTGTGTCTGCCGGTTCGCCAGCAGCTGCCGCTGCAGCGATTGAATCGCTTTTGTCCTGACTGCCGCCGCTGACATGGAAACGCGCCCGCTTTGATGTCGGCACGGGACGCAGTAACGCGACGTGCGACTGTATGCAAATGACGGTTTCCCTACCCGGTGTCTTCGTCAACGTCGAGAAAAGGGGTCCGCAACCAATAGCCCAATGGCCCGAAGGGTGCTTCGCACTATTGGTTCCTGACCTCTTTTCCCGACCTTAAACAATCGAAGACAGGAAATGCGTCTGTCATACCGTTCATCGGCAATCAGACGGTGCGAGTTTTAAGAAAGTTGCCGTTAACTGTCAACCGCAAGTTGACACATCGCGAAGCAAAGTGTTTGCGTTGAACGATTTGTGGTCAGCGTCTCAAGAACTCGTGCGGATGCAATCAACGCATAAATATCTTGAGGAAATGCATTTGAATCAAAGCGACGGACCCGGCCGCGGACGGCTGAGCGCGCAACGAAAACGGCTGGTAGTCAGAGACTACCAGCCGCCGGAAGATTTTCCGATGCAGTCCAGAGACTACTTCTTCTTTGCAGCCTTCTTCGCAGCCTTTTTAGCGGCTGGCTTAGCAGGTGCAGCAGTTGCTTTCTTCGCGGCCTTCTTTGCAGCTTTCTTTGCCACAGTACGTTCCTCCATCCAAAGTTGAACTTGAGTGGCCGCCCTGCCAAAGCTTACCGGGCTTAAAAACAAACAGGACCACCACAGACCAAAAACATCAGATCATCAAGGTCCCATTGACCAGGACGATGCAGATTCCATTCAACACTGATGACCGTCTTGAAGTCGCTGTAAGGCAAGTCCTTCGCCACGTGCATCCAGTCCCTGGTGTCAGTGTTCTGATCAGAACTATTTCGACCAGAATTCAGTACTTCGATTTTGAAATCGTTGTCCATGACAACACTGTTGTGTTAGCCATTCTGAATCACTGATACTGAAACTTTTAATCACCAAGTGATCGGAATCGTAGGAGATCAAAAGGATAACGCAAGACTGTTCCGCATTTTTCGAGTGTTCTCAGAAATTTTTTTTCAGATTCAGTAGAGCCTCAGCGAGATCATCAATCGCGCATGACGCACGGTGGTTGACGATGAGACTGCCAGGTCTGATGCTCGCGCGGCGCGCATCGTGAAACATTATTACATCAGACTGAACGTCGCGCAGGCCATCGATCTGATGTCCGCGCGACATGCCGACAACGCATCTGTAAAATCCGGCCTGACGTTTCCAGCAGCGCCGCATAATTGCGCTCTGCCATTCCGCTGTGTTTCAAAAACACAGTATTTTTCAGGGTAAAATGCGATCTGCGATTCGTCGAACGATGATTCAGAAATTCCCATTGACACCATCGCGCTGCAAATCAGCCAGGACCGATCGCATGTAATTCAGACTCTGCACCGCGATGTTCTGCGCGCCAGGACTGTAATCAAAGACCTCCACTGAAACCCATCCGCAGTAGTTCGATTCAAGCAACGCGCGCAGGATCGGATGGTAATCGGTGGGGCCCATTCCGGGGCCGAGAAGGTTCGAATCGTTGACGTGAAAATGTTTACAATTTTTTTTGTGACGATCAATAATTTTGGGAATTGGGGACGTTTCTGCGCCCAACATGGCCTTCACATCCTGGTGCAGAGCCATTGACGGATGATCCACCATGCGGATGATTTCGAGCGCTTCATCGCAGGTGTTGATGAAGTCTGTCTCCTTCAGAGTCAGCGGTTCAAGACACAACACAACTTGATTGTCCGCGAATGTCGGTGCCGCCTGGCGGAAGACATCAGCGGCAAATTCCACCGCTTGTGCCTTCGAGATTCCTGGTAGCAGGGTGCGTTGCTGTGGGGATCCGAAAACCAGAATGTGTCCACCGAGTTGACGGCAGACACGGGCCAACAGCCCCAAATAATCGGCGGTTGCCTTCCGAACTGCCGGTTCCGGGCTCGTCAGGTACAGTCCTGTTGTCTTTGCCAGCAACCAGTGCAGGCCGATTATTTCCAGTCCATGCCGCTCCGCTTCCTGCTTCATTTCGTGAAAAGTTGAAACGGGCACGGATGCCAGGTCGCTCGAAATCGTAAACGGAGCAACTTCAATTCCCGTGTAACCAGCTTCAGCAATCAGCCGACACTGCGTGGCCCAGTCGGTGTTTTCGTACAACTCCTGGCAGATAGCGAACTTCATCGTAGTGACTTTCTGGATCAGTGAATCCGGCGGGGAATTTGTACAGGATTGCAGACCATTTCAGGATTGCAACTCAGCGCGGCACGTCTGGCAGCGCATGCCGGGCAATATTAAACTTTGGAAAGTTGAACCTCCCGTGATCCCTTGATCAACGATCGTATTTCCGCCACGATGGGGCTCGTCCCCATCGAGCGGTGATCATCACCAGAAAAGAAGTGCGTAAGACGTAAATTGGGTTGCGGGTGAAGTCTGTAGGCCGGACCAAGCGCAGCGCCGTTCCGGCAGGTGTCTGGTAATTGCCGGAATGGCGCTGCGTTTGGTCCGGCCTACCAAAAAATCAAGTCTTGACAATGCAATCGAGGAATCGCATGCGCACTGCGTACGCCACGAGGGACCGCTGTTTAAATACAGGAAAGACACATGAGCGATTTACGAATCAGAATTTTCCTGTTGGCGGCCACAATGGCTGCAGCCGCCTGGCATGGCTGTCTGGCTGACGAAGTGCCCTCAACTCAGACTGGCGAAACGATCAGTGCGCTGGACGGTGAGCGACAGTCGTTGCTGCACTGGGCTCCGGAAACCGCAGCCAGTGAACCCACTCCTTTGCTCGTGTTTCTGCATTCATGGAGCAGTGATTATCAGCAGGACAATTCCAAATGGCTCAAGGCCTGCGCGGAGCGCAACTGGATCTGGCTGCATCCGGACTTTCGCGGCGTCAATCAGTCGCCGAAAGCGTGCGGATCCCGATACGCGCGTCAGGATGTTCTCGATGCAATCGCCTTCGCCCGCAAACGCTGGAACGTTGATTCTCAGCGAATCTATCTGGCAGGCGTTTCCGGTGGAGGTCACATGGCGCTGCTGATGGCGGGGCATCACCCGAAAGAGTTCAGCGCTGTATCCGCCTGGGTCGGGCCCACCGATCTTGCCGATTGGCATCGCTTCCATACCCTAAATGGTGAGCCACAGAAGTACGCTGTGATGATCGAGAAATCGCTCGGGGGTGCTCCGGGAAAGTCCGTCGGCATTGATGCCGACTACCGTGATCGGTCGTCCGTTTTTCATCTGCAGCGAGTTGCCGACCTGCCCGTGAGCATCTGGGCAGGAGTTGATGACGGTCACAGCGGCTCAGTTCCGATCAGGCATTCTCTGACTGCGTTCAATGCGATTGCAGGAGCCCATGGCGATCCCCTGATCTCCAGAACCGAAATAAGTGAACTCAGCACGTTGAAACGACTGAAATCCCCGCTGACATCCGACATGGAACGCGACCAGACTCTGGGCAAATCAATTCTACTCCGACGTTACAGCAGCGAATCGATGATCACGATCTTCGATGGGGGGCATGAAAGCCATCCGGATGTCGCGTTCGAATGGCTGAGTACAAAACGACATGGAGTGACAAGTGCTTCGGGGACGTCGGATTAAGAACCCGCAACCCACAGCATTGGGTGTTCACCAACTGGTACTCGTTGGAGAAGTGCGGGTCGTCGAATTGTTGTTGCAGGTTGTTCATTCAGTCTTTGTAAATGACTTCAATGAGTTCTTTGGGAATCGAAATCGGCAGATTGTCGAAAACGTTCAGCATCCCGGCCTACCCGAATCGTTTCAATTCAGTTTCAACAAGACGGACTGTCTCTGGATGTAAAGAGGCTCTCGATTTCAAAAGACCATCAGTGATCTTCTCTTTGTTTTCGTGGGACGGTGCTGTGTAAACACGGTTATTCCAGCAGGCACTTTGTATCAACTGTCCAGCGTATTGTGAGGTTTCGGAGTCCGCCTCCGAGGCGATCTTGATCAACGGTGGCAGAGATCGCCATTTGCCGAGATCGGCCAGCATTTTTACCGCCGTTTGGCGACCAGCGTGAGCTTTGCCGTCCATCGCAACTGCAATCAATTCATCTTCTGAGACTGCTGACAAAAAGGAGCCGACGCCTTTACCGACTGCACGCACAACACTTGGACTTTCATCTCTCAGCAACGGGATAATAATGCGGACAGATGCCTCCTTTCCCACCCGAATCAAGCCCCGAATTGCGATACACCTCCGGCTCGGCAACGAATGCGTCAGCAGTTGTTTGAAGAATTCAAAGTCAGATTCGTCGGCTGTTTCTGACAAGCCTTCCAAAGCGGACAGTGAAGTTTGATTTTCCCGAAGTGCCGTTCGGTAGTGGAGATTCGGT
>JAYSPO010000972.1:0-3731 GCA_043722015.1 Candidatus Kuenenia sp.
CATCACGTGGATTCCAGAGATACCGGCGAGGGTGAGGAATTTCCCGTCCGTCACCCGATGATGCCCGACCTGTCTATGCATCTTCGTGACGCATTGCAGAACCGATCGACAGTTGGTTCTCAGTTTGTGGAATCCGGCTATCTGTCTGCGATCGCCGGTGCCTCGCTTTGGGAGCGTCAAAATGGGGAAAAATTTAACGTGGCGACACATGTGAGCGATCGCCGGTTCGACATGTGCCGGGATTGTCATCGGGTTGGCGGCTGAATCGAGAAGATCGGTCGAACATCGTGAATTTCGCCCGTGCGTTGCGTAGAATACTTCGTTCAATCACGTACCCGCTTTGAAAAAGAGGCCAGCGACCAATCGTCAAATAACCCGAAGAGTGCTCCGCACTATTGGTTCCTGACCTCTTTTTCAACGCCCATCCCACCTCATTATCCTGCCAAATTACCGGGTTTTCATGTTTCGCTTTGATGTTTTTTGTGGACTGCTGTTGTTGACTCAGGTCGGCTGCAACGGGAATTCCGGCATCGTCCAATACGAAGTCGATCGTGAGTCTGACAAAGTGATGTCGACTGATCTGCTGCGGAATCAGTTTGATCCGATTCCATTTCGCTGGAAGGTTCCTGTGGAATGGACGGAAGCTGAAAATGATCAGTTCAGCGCGATTGCCTGGACAGTCGGAACAAAGTCCGAGCCAGCACGAATTACGGTGAGCGGTCTTGCAGCGGCAAGTGGTCTGGAAGCTCAAATCGTCCGCTGGCGCGGCCAATTAAAGCTTCCGGAAATGGCTGCTGCTGAAGTCATGAAGTCGGTCGAAGACGTCACGCTCCCGGGAGCGACGGGGAAATGGTGTGAGTTCAAAAACGATACGGAGTCTATTCTTGGCATGATCGTGCCGCACGAAGACAAGCTCTGGATTATCAAGTTTCGTGGCGGCAATGCGACTGCTGACAAAGTACGGGATGCGTTTCGCGGTTTTTGCGAATCGCTGAAAGTCGAATAGAACAAGTGCTCTGTCGGTGGTGTATTGATGTGTGCCACTGGCTCTGCCAGTGTTCTTCATTGCATGAAACACTGGCAAAGCCAGTGGCACACAACTGATCAATCCATCAATAACGGCGCACCAGGGTTAAAACAAAGCAAACAGCGAATTCAGAAAACTCGGAGATCGGTGATATGTCATCTACCACATTGCCTGGCGACTTTTCATCACGCCGTGAAGAATCAGAATCCGCGGACAGCGCACTGCAAACGGCAGTCGTCAGTGTCCTTGAAGTCCTTGGATCGCTCAAGCTGACCTGCGTCATGTTTGCGCTGTCGATGGTGATTGTATTCGTCGGCAGTCTGGCTCAAAGCCGTCGCGACGTGTGGCAGGTGATGGAACAGTATTTTCGCACATGGGTTGCGAAAGTTGACGTTCAGGATTTGTTTCCTCCCTCAATGTTCAGCGCTCTCGCGCAGCGTTACGAGGTTGAGGATTTTGGAGCGATGATTGCGTCGAAGCTGGGTCCGTTTCAGAGTCTGCCGTTTCCCGGCGGATGGACGATCGGATTGATCATGCTGATCAACCTGACCGCTGCTCATTCATTGAAGTTCAAAGTACGAGCCCGCGGTCTCAAACTGGCCGCAGGAATCGTGCTGACTGCGGTCGGGATGTTGCTGACGTATGCCGTTGTCGTGACGGGCAACATGCAGATGGGCGTCGACTTTGGTGAGAATACACTTTTGTCCAAAGACAGCATCTGGCAGCTCATGCTGGGCGGACTGGCTGTGGCTGGAGTTGCCGCAGTGGCGTCTGCCGTGATGTCGGAGTCGATGGGGCTGTCCCGCTGGTTTCTGGGAAGTATCGGTGTGCTGCTGGTGACCGTCGCCATCGCCTTTTTTTGGGGCGGTAAAGACGCTCAACTGAATCTGTCCAACATGAGAATCCTGTGGCAGCTGCTGAAAGGCGGTGCCTGCGCCCTGGTGCTGCTGCTGGGGTCAAATCTGCTGTTCGACAAGCGCGGTGGGATCGCGGTGCTTCACTTTGGTGTCGCGTTGTTGATGATCAGTGAGTTGCAGGTCGGAATTCAGGCAAAGGAAAACATGCTGTCGCTGATCGAGGGCGAAACGTCTTCGTTTGTGCGGGATATTCGCGTTCGCGAACTGGCCATCATTTCGCAGAAGCCTGACAAAAAAGATGAGGTCGTGGCGGTTGCGGAATCGCGACTGGAGGATGCCGCATCGTATGCTTCGAGTTCCAAAGACGACGCGAAAAAGAATGATCGAGCCGGTGGACCAATTGTCCCTGAGCAGGTGATCGAGCTGTCACAGTTGCCGTTCGACATTGCTGTGCGGCGATTTTATCGCAACAGCACGCAGCGGGCCGTGCTGCCGGATGACGAAATGCGATTGCCAACCGGCCTCGGCAGGTTTTCCGTGGCAAAGCAGTTGCCTGCTGTCACGGGCATGGAGGAAACCAGTGACACGAGCGCCGTCTACGTGGATCTGCTTGAAAAAGGATCGCAAAAGGTCATTCAATCCTTGCTTGTGTCGCAGAACGCAAGTGAACTTCGCGGCGTGCCATTGGCCGAGACCGCGACAGTCGATGGGAAAGACTATCAGTTCTATCTCCGGTTTCAGCGAAGCTATCAACCGTATTCCGTCAAACTGATCGATGTGAGCCGCACGAATTACATCGGCACATCGACACCGCGGGACTATCGGTCCGTGATTGAAATCACAGAACCGGGCAGCGAAGAGGTCGAAAAATTTTCTGTCTGGATGAATAACCCGCTGCGTTTCAAGGGCGAGACATTTTATCAGACGGGGCATCAGGATCTGGGTGCCGGCAAGGAAATGACGACACTCTCGGTCGTCAACAATCAGGGCTGGATGCTGCCATACATCGCCTGCATGATTGCAATGTTCGGAATGTTCGCTCAGTTTGGCCAGACCCTGTTTCGGTTTCTGGATCGTGCAGTGCGCAGTCCGGAACTGGCCGCCGTTCCGTCGAAGGTGACTTTTTCCGACGTGCGACCGGGCTTTGGTCCGGCAAGATCCGAAGTGGATTCTTTTCCGGTTGTCGCATCGAAACCTGCTGCACCATCAACGCCGTTTATTTTAGGCATCGGTATTCCGCTCCTTGTGACGCTCGTGTTTGCGATGTGGCTGGGCCGGAAGGCGATGCCACCAAAGGTCGTTCCTGATACGATGAATCTCTACGGTTTCGCGCAGCTGCCGGTTGCCTGGAGCGGACGACCACAGCCGATCGATTCGATGGCTCGCGTGCAACTTCTGGCTGCATCACACAAATCCACATTCGAAGGCGAGATGGATGCCGCAGAACTAAGTTCCCCGGAACGCCGCGAGAAAATCCTGCAGACAATTGCGAAGGGATGGCCCACAGTCGATCTGAGCAAGCTCAAGGACTTCAATGGCAGCTACTCCGAATGGATCGCAAGAATTGGTGAACTGACCGCATCCGGAGAAGAGGCCATTGAGGCGAGAATGCGACCTGTCATGGTTCGCAAAATGCCAGCCGTGCAGTGGTTGCTGGACGTGATGACGCGTCCAGCCGTCGCCGCACGACACCGGATCTACAAGATTGAAGACGACGGTTTGTTGTCCTTGCTGGGTCTGGAGAAACGCCCCGGGCTCACTTATTCTCTCGTGGAAATTCAGAAGAATTTCAAAGCGATGGAGCCGATCCTGCAGGCCAGCCGCAAGAAACAGGAAAACGGCCAGGA
>JAYSPO010000973.1:0-2482 GCA_043722015.1 Candidatus Kuenenia sp.
TTGGCGAGATCGGTGCGGACACGGCGGAGTCAACGAACCTGTGCATGCGTGGAAATTCCAAACGCGAGAACCGGGAGGTCCTGTTGGTTTCCGTTTTCAACCGAGCGCAAAAAAAGGGTCAGGTCTCAATTAAAACAGACCTGACCCTTTATTGCTTCCTCTTTATTGCTTCCCAAAACCGGAACACCGGTGGCGGAGTCCATGGAGGGAAGGAGGTCACCAAAGAGTAGATATGTGCGACTTGCTGTTACCCCGGACACCGTGCCGGATCCTGTAACTGACTGCGAGTCCACATGCACGGCATGTAGCGATGTTTCCATCGTGACCGTCCCTGCTCGACGGAGGAGCCGTATGAGGTAATTCTTCAAGTACGGATCTGTGCGGGGGGCCGCTGGCAACAGCGGTCCCTACCGCGATAACTCTCCGGCATCAGTTTTCCGGGGTGTTTTCTGATGCCTCCAAAGTTCCAGACACCTTTTTTAACGCGATCCACTGCCGAGACGAAGACTGTTGTGCGTCAAGGGTCATCACTTGGGTGCAGATTCGGTCGTGGCGTCTGGAGCGTCAGTTCGATCCTTCGCGGATTTGTCCGGATTAACAGCATCGTCAGGATTCGCACCGACAGGATTTGGCGTGTTGGCTTTATCAGGATTGGGTGTAGATTCCGGAGCAGCTTCCGGAGCCGGATCGGCTGGGGCAACTGTTTCAGCAGCATTGCCGCGAGGCCCCAGTGGGACCAGCTGCGGCTGCGACATGAAGAGTGCCTGGATTTTTCCATCGACGACGCCCTGCAGCGTGTCATCGACAAAGGTTGCGCCTTGATACAGCGAACGAGCGAGTTCGAGACGACCGGTCGCTGCGGCCAGATCACCCAGTTCGATTCGCGCCTGAGCTCCTTCGCGCGTCTTGACGACTTCGGCAAGTTTTGCCGAAAACTGTGATTCCAGATCTTTGAGTTGATCGACGTTTTGCTGAGCCTTTGCTGCGAGGTCTTCTTCTTCCGCGATCGTCGCCAGTTTTGCCATGACCTCAAACAGTTTCAAATTGCGTGTGTGAATACTGATCGGTTTCTGCAGACTTGTCAGAGCTTCAATTGCTTTCTCCTTCGAACCGATCCCAACCATAATTTTGCCGTACGTCAGATTTGCCATGGCATCGTTGGGATTTTCGAGCATTACCTGATCGAGCGCGGAGAGTGCCTGTTTGGTTTCATCCTTTGCCGCCAGCATGAGCGCTCGCGCAGATTCGCGAACGCCGGCCGCATCTACGCCCTGCAGGAGTTCTTCGACCCCTTCCAGGTTGCCCGTTTCTATTCGGCACATGAGCAAACGAGACGATTTCGCGGAGTTCGTGGGATTCGTCGGATCCGCAGCCATCGCTGCTTCGTATGCGGCCGCCGCTTCTGCGTATTGACCCATATCGGCATAAATATCTGCCATCAACTGCTGCGCATCGCCGAGCCTGGCCTTGCGTTCTACCAGGATCGTGAGGTGCTTCATGGCATCATCCCAACTGATCATGTCCTTCAAGAGGTATGCCAGATTCATCCGAGCGTCATCGGTGTTTGCGTCTTCTTCAAGAGCCGTTTCAAAAGCAGCAACGCTCTCGTTGCGTTGATTGGATTGAATGTAGGCGTTCCCCAATTGAGTTAGTGCTTTGATGCGGACCGTGGAGTCCTTTGATGCATCCTGAAGGAGCGGGATGGCGAGCAGCGGCCGGGATTTCCCAAGATACAACATGCCTTCGAGCAGTTTTTGTTCTGCAGCGTGCTCTGGGAAATCCTTCAGCTTCTGGACGCTGCGTTCGATCGTGGCGATGTCACCTTTTTCGAGTGCGGCCATGCCTTCCTGAACGTACACCTGCGGATCTTCAGGAATAGCTTTTCTAACCAGCGTCGTGACGACGGAGACCCCGAATACGATCAGGATCAACCACAACCACCAGGGAATTCCACCGGAAACTCGTGTCGGAGCAGGGACAGGTCTGGATAGTGCAGGCTTTTGGGACATAGTTCGAGTTGCTTCACTTTCGGAACACCGGGGACCGACGGGACGATGGTCCTGTCGAACAGAAACGAACGGAAACTTTGCCCAATTGCCAAGTCTGCAACTACGAGTTGAGCCCCAAATCGCCCGATTTCTGTTTCAGATGGTTGTTACGACGATTTCGTCTATGGTATTGGGTGTTTTTACAGGAGTACAGGCTTCAGCCTGTCAGTTCGCAGCCTCAAGGCTGTTCTCCTGTGCATTTTCATCATTCTGAGCGTTCTTTCCATGCCCGATCCGCCGCCTTCTTCTTCGCGCCGAGACCTGTTTTCCGCACTGAATCCAGTACGGGCTTTCCAAAGACGTGATTCTGAGCCCATTTCAGTCAGCCGTTTACAGATTCAGCCAACGGCGGGAATTACCGTGCGACTTTCCGCGCGGGTGATGGCGTGTGATTTTTCCGTCATCATGAATCCCGGGCCGACAGAACAGATTGA
>JAYSPO010000974.1:0-3187 GCA_043722015.1 Candidatus Kuenenia sp.
ACTGAGCGAAGCGAAGGAAGCCCCGGGGTTTCTGGCTATCGCCCTCCCACACCGCCACCCCTGAATTCACCGGCAGAAACTGCCGGATTTCCAGGACGCGAAAACGCTCTTTCCCTCATTGCCGCAGCCCTCCTATACTTCTGAATTGCATTTGCGGGTCCGGAACAGGTCAAGGAAGGCAGGCAATGACCGCGCACAGTATCGTAGATCTCGTCGCATTGGCCATATTGCTCTATTGCGCCGTCAAGGGTGCATCGCGCGGGTTGCTTTCGCAACTTTCGTGGGTAATTGCGCTGCTATTGTGTTTTAAGTTTTCCGGCACGCTGGCACCAAGAATCGAACCGATGATCGGCGTCGCTCCGCCGTTGAAACAGTGGCTGGCGATGCTCGCCGTGTATGTCGGGCTGTGCGGCGTGTCGTTTGTCGTCGCCGGGATGCTGAGCAGTTGGATGGCGAAGGCAAAAATCATCGATTTTGACAAACACCTCGGCGGAATTTTGGGATTCGTCAAGGGAGTCATCATCTGCATGACAATCATGTTCTTTGCGATCACCATGTCCGTTCCAATGCGAAATATTGTGAGCCAGACGTATTCCGGCTATGCAGCGGCAATCATTCTGCACAATTCCCGGCATCTGATTCCTCTACTTCCCGAAAATGCCGTCCCGACTGTCCGCAACGTCATCGATAACTTCAATAAGTCCCTGCAACCCGGAACAGACGACTTGAGCGGAGCGACGCCTTCCGAAGCCGGAAAGTTCGGATCCGACCCATCTGTGAAAGGCGGAAGCGGCCTGGATCTGTCCGGCCTGTTTCCCAACGGTCTGCGAGGCGGATCACCGACAGGCGGCAGCGGAACTGACACTACTTTGTCCCCGGGCAAAGAACTGTCGCTGGAAGATCTGTTGAGTCAGGTGCCGACGAGTCTGCGGGAAAAGCTGAACAAAGAGATGATGGACATCCTGCGAAACTCGTCGGCAGAAGAAAAACAACGACTGTTGAAAGAGTTAGGCGATTCGGTACCGCAAAATGCCGGGTCGATTCTGGCCGATTTTTTGAGAGGATCGACGGGAACAAACGGGCAGGGTGGTGCCGGATCATCGATTTCAACCCAACTCGGTCCGCATGAGTCCTCTTTGCTGAATGAGATCGCCGGGATTTACAGTCAGCGAAACGACATTATCGCGAAGTCAAAACAATACCTCGCGGGGGTTCCGAATGATGTTCAGCGCCGAGTTCTGCAGGACTGGCACGCCGATGCCATGGGACTCAACAACGACCCGGATCCGGGGACGGACGTGAACACTCGGATTGATGATCGAATTGTGCGACAACTCAATCGAGCGGACATCTCACTGGATCGTCTGGATCGGGACTTGCGGACTCGCCTGAGCCAGGCGAAGCGTTGAGCCGACACGGTCATCGCACGATCATGGGACCACCTCGGCGAATCGATTTCGATCATGAAACCGACGTCGTGGATTGGAATCAGCACTGGCAGCGGGGCAGGATTTTACCCCCTGAAAAACCAGCCTTTTTTATGATTAACATAACATAACGGACATTATCGGACGTTGCGTATGGTGTTTTTCAAGTGCCCTGTGTGCTGGGGAAAGAATGCAAAGGAATCCACGCAAGCGAAGTTTGGCGATCCGGAATCACCACGGCGATGGTGAACGTCGGTCGAATTGAAGGCCATCAATCTCGGGCCTGCCTGGCCTCGCAGGCAACCAAGACCTTCGCCCTACCCGGCTCCTAAGAACCCGATTCCCGATCACGCCGAAGCGGCTGATCCGTCTTCATGAAAGACGCCGATTCGGCGGTAGCGTTGATACCGGCGTTCGAGTAAATCCGGGATCGAAAGACTGTCCAGTTCCTGGAGCGATTCCACCAGGCGCGATTTCAGAGTTGTGGCCATCTTGAAATGGTCTCGATGGGCGCCGCCAAGTGGCTCAGGAATCACTTCATCGATCACGCCCAGTTGTGTCAGATCTTTACTGGTGAACCG
Organism: Candidatus Kuenenia sp.; assembly: GCA_043722015.1. Classification (GTDB taxonomy): domain Bacteria; phylum Planctomycetota; class Planctomycetia; order Planctomycetales; family Planctomycetaceae; genus SXXK01. The sequence goes on from JAYSPO010000974.1 coordinate 2,009, forward strand.
CAGAGCCTTGGCAGCCTTGTCGGCGTGCTTGGAACTTTTCCACAAAATCCCGGCACAGCCTTCCGGGCTGATGACTGAGTAGTAAGCGAATTCAAGCACGGCGACATGATCACCCATGCCGATCCCCAAAGCACCGCCGGAACCACCTTCGCCAATCACCACGCAGATAATGGGGACTTCCAGCGTGGACATGTCACGCAGGTTCACCGCAATATTGTACGCCTGGCCGCGTTCTTCTGCGCCAATCCCCGGATATGCACCGGGTGTATCGATCAGGCAAATAATGGGAAGACCGTAGCGGCTGGCCATTTCCATCTTTTGCATGGCCTTGCGGTAGCCTTCGGGATGAGCACATCCGTAGCAGCACTCGTTGCGTTCTTTCAGATTGCGGCCTTTTTGATGTCCGACGAACATCACTTTTCGCCCTGCCAATCGCGCAAATCCCGTGACGATGGCTCGATCGTCGCCAAACGATTTGTCTCCGTGCAGTTCGACAAATTCGTCAAACACCAGTTCCAGATAATCGGGTGTTTGCGGTCGATCTGGATGGCGCGAGACCTGAACGGTCTGCCAGGGATCCAGATTCGCATAGCGTTCACGGGTCATTTGAGTCAACTCAACCCGCATTCGCCGCATAATCTCCTTTTCGGCGGGAGTGGGATCCTGCTGAGATTCGAGCTTCAAAAGTCGCTCTTCCAGCTCGTACAGCGGCTTCTCAAACGGTAATTGATGCAACGCAGCCATAACTTGACCCAAACGGCAACCAAAAGGAGAACACAGAGCCCACAACTATCCCGATTGGAACAGCGACAAAAAAAATCGTCTGATCGCGGCTTAGCCGTACATCGTTCGCCGAACCACCGTCCCGGAACTTTACGGGATTTGCGGGTTTGTGAAAATGCCGCCATTGAATACAGTCACGAAACACAGGCGATTTCTGCCGATGATTGCCAGAAATCCGAAATTCCACTCGGAGACAATGGGGACAATGCGGCTAATGCATCGAACAGCAAACACTGGCAATACAGAAGCAATGGGTTGACTAGTTAAACTGAGAGACATCCTGCTTCGACTGTCCCTGATTGGTTGAAAAAGGTGTCTTGAACTCTCCGGCATCAGTTTTCCGGCGTGTTTTCTGATGCCCCCAAAGTTCCAGACACCTTTTTTAACAACGATCCG
>JAYSPO010000975.1:0-1779 GCA_043722015.1 Candidatus Kuenenia sp.
GAATCGGGCGAGTTTGCTTTATGGCAGGCTTCGCCCGTTTTTAGTGACCGTTCACGACATTTCGACAATGACAGTCTAAACCACAGATGGACACGGATGAACACAGATTGACTGTTGATTTCTATCTGTGTGAATCTGTGTTTATCTGTGGTTGCTTGCGCAGGATTCGTTCTGAGGCGTGAACGGTTACCGTTTTTATTGATCTGCGAGTACCGCATGGACATCCTGAACGCCTTCAACGAATTTGAAACCTCCGCCTTGCAGTCTGTTACCGCCGCAGCCGATGCCGACGCACTGGAAAAAGTCCGCGTCGAATTCATGGGCCAGAAGAATGGCCGAGTTCGTGAGTTGCAAAAGCTTGTCGGAACAGCGACACCGGAACAGAAGCCTGCCGTTGGCAAACGCTTCAACGAAGTCCGCACGAGCGTCACAGCGGCACTGGATGCACGGGCTGCACAACTGAAGTCGCAGACCACAAAAGCTGCGTCAGATTTCGACGTCACTTTGCCCGGCGAACGACCTCGGATCGGGCATCTGCATCCCATCACACAGGTGATGACTGAGTTCCGTGAATTGATGGGACGCTTTGGGTTCACGGTCGTGGATGGCCCTGAGATCGAAGACGAACGTCATAACTTTGAAGCGTTGAATATCCCGGAAGATCATCCGGCCCGCGATCCACTGGATAATTTCTACGTGGCCTGCGCATCCGTCGCCGCCGGTCGACCTGTCCTCTTGCGAAGCCAGACTTCAACCGTACAGATCCGGACAATGGAAAATACTCAGCCTCCTGTACGAATCGTGTCCCTCGGCCGTGTGTATCGACCGGACACTATCGACGCGACTCATTCCTGCATGTTTCACCAGATGGAGGGTCTGATGGTTGATCGCCATGTCACGATGGCACAGCTCAAGACGGTCCTCAGTCTGTTCGCCCGCAGCTTCCTTGGGCCCGAAGTGGAAATCCGATTCCGTCCGTCGTTCTTCCCGTTCACTGAGCCATCAGTCGAAGTCGATATGAAATGGGGTGACAGCTGGATGGAAATCGGCGGAGCAGGAATGGTTGATCCGAACGTGTTTGCGGCCGTTGGCTACGATCCCGAACAATACACCGGCTTCGCCTTCGGCCTCGGCATTGAACGCTTCTGCATGAAACATTACGGCGTCGATGACATCCGCCGCTTCTACGAGAACGACATGCGGTTCCTGGCTCAATTCTAATCTCTGAACAAGCGCCCTTTGGAGTGCGGTGACTCGTCACCGCTTTCTTTTTCAGGTCATTTGGCTGTGGGAGAGACGTAGGTTTGTTCCGCCGACACACCGGAAATTGAAAGGGACTGCCTGCTGTTTTCCCACGTCAATTGACAAAAATGCCGTGTTGGAAAGGCACAGCGGCGACAAGTCGCCGCACTCCAAATGATTACACTACTTTTCCGCCACCGGCTTTCGCGGACGTGGAACCGCTGCGGCGGCGGGTGATGTCGTAGCCAGGGCAGCTTCGCTTCTTGGAGCCACGACGGCTCGCTCCCGCAGGGCTTCGGCGGAAACCAGATGCACCAGTTCCTGACCAAGGCGGTCCATTTCCATGACGATTGAATCGATCCGGCCAGCAAGGTACAGATAGGCGGCCATGGCCGGGATTGCGATCAGCAGCCCGACAGCTGTGGTCAGCAATGCCAAAGCGATTCCGTTTGCCAGCGTTTGAGTCTGGCCCATGGCACCAGCGATGGCGATGTCGTTGAACGAACGAATCATCCCGACAACGGTCCCGAGCAGTCC